>DASRRF010000774.1:0-2761 GCA_035695905.1 Micromonosporaceae bacterium
TGGCCCTGGCCGGGGGAGTGGCGCTCAACTGCGTGGCCAACACGAGGCTGCTCGCGGACGGCCCGTTCCGCGAGGTGTGGGTGCCGCCCGCGGCCGGCGATGCCGGTACCGCCGCCGGCTCCGCGCTGCACCTGGCCCGAACCGCCGGACCGGCCGAGCCGATGGCGGGCGCCGACCTGGGACCGGTGTACCCCGAGGCGGACATCGCCGCCGCGCTGGCCACGTTCCCGGTACGCGCGGTGCGCGCCGGGCGCCTCGCCGACGAGGTCGCCGAGGCGCTGGCCGGCGACCAGATCGTGGCGTGGTTCCAGGGCGCAGCGGAGTACGGGTCGCGAGCCCTCGGGCACCGGTCGATCCTGGCGCACCCGGGTCACCCGGCCAATCGGGACCGGCTCAACCTGTTGAAGGGGCGGGAGAAGTTCCGGCCGATCGCGCCCGCGGTGTTGGTGCATCGGGCCGGTGATGTCTTCGGTCGGGGCCCGCTGCCCAGCCCGTACATGGTGTTCGTGCACGATGTGGCGCCGCAGTGGCGCGCCCGCATCCCGGCGGTGACGCACGTCGACGCGACGGCCCGGGTGCAGACCGTCGACGCGGCCCGCGAGCCGCTGTTCGCCGCCGTCATCGAGGCGTTCGCGGCGCGTACCGGCATCCCGGTCGTGGCCAACACGAGCCTGAACGTCGCGGGCGGACCCATCGTCGGCCGGCCGGCCGACGCCTTGGAACTGCTCTGCTCGACCAGGATCGACCTGCTGGCGATCGGCCCGTACCTGGTTCGCCGGGATCGGGCATGACACCCGCCGGGGCGGCGTCGTGACCGCGCGGTTCTTCGTCCTCGGGCCGATAGCGTGGGACACCGTGCTGGCGGTGCCGCGGCTGCCGGCGCCGGGTGGTTTCGTCCAGGCGGACTGCGCCACCGAACGACCGGGCGGTGCCGGCGCGAACGTGGCGGTCGCGCTGGCCGGCGCCGGGGCATCGGTGCACATGATCGGGTACGTGGGCCGGGATGCGTACGGCAACCGGCTGCTGGCGGACCTGCGCGTGGCCGGCGTCGACGTCGGCCACGTGGTGCGGCGCGGCGGCCCGACCTCGCACGTCATCATCCTGGTCGTGCCGTCCGGCGAGCGGACGATGGTGGGCGTCCGGGCCGACCGGCTGGCCGAGGTTTCCGTTCCGGTCGGCGCGCCCGCCGCGGGTGACATCGTCTACGTCGCCGGGTGGCGGTCCGCGTTCGCCCCGGCTCTGGCGGGCCTGCTGGACCGCGGGGTCACGGTCGTCTCTGTGCCCGCGGACGGGCCGCCGCCACCGGCGACCTATGTGGTCGGGTCCGAGGGTCAGCTGGCCGGCATCGACCCCGGTCAGGATCCGGCGTACCGGCGGGTGCTCGCCGGACCGACCCGGGCCGTGGTGGTGACCCGAGGCGCCGACGGCTGCCGGGTGTACCGGGCCGGCAGCCGGGTGGACGTGCCGGCCCACGCCGTGTCCGCCGTGGACGCGACCGGCGCCGGAGACGCGTTCGCCGCCGGCCTGTTGCTGTTCCTCGGACGAGGCGCCGACCTCGATCGCGCGGTACGCGCCGGGACCGCGTGGGCCGCGCACGCGGTGACGGTGGCGCAGTCGCGACCGCCGGCCTGGTCGCAGGTAGCCGCGGCGGTCACCCGGGCCGTGGAGTGACCCGCGGTTCGGCCGCCGTCCATTGGCCGGCTGCCGTCGCTTCGCCGGCCGGTACGGCGTCGAGCAGGCGGTCGGCCAGGTCGGCGAAGAGGCGGTCGGCGCCCTCGATCCTGATCACCTCGGCGCGCCGGGCGGAGATCACGATGGCGGCGGCCGCGCCGGGCTCGTCGATCGCCGCCCAGAACATCCGGCGGTGCGAAGGGCCGTCGGCGAGCGCGCAGCGCAGCGCCACATCCCACTCGCCGGACCAGCCACACACGATCATGTGGTACTGCGCCACGATGTCCCCGATCATCGTTACGATCCGCCGGTCCGAGTACGCGGTCTGCCGGCGCGCCAGCACCTTCGGCCGCATCGTCGCCCAGTCACCGTGCAGCTTGACCACGGTGACCCTGTCCGGCGGCAGTACCAGCGGGTCGACCCCGGTCGCGGGAGCCACCACCCGAGCCGGTACGCCGGCGTCGGCGAGCGCCGTCTCGATCAGCCGGTCGAAGTTCGTGGTGACGAACAGGCGGATGTACCCCGCCGACGCCAGCCGGGCCAGGGCCTGGTGCGCGGCCTGCGGTACCTTCACCCCGGCCGCGCGCTCCGCCCGAGTCGGTTCGAAGAGTTCGGCTGGCGACGTCCGGCCGTCGGCCGAACCCTGCGCGCAGGCGATCGCCTCGTAGCTGGGCCAGCCGCCGAAGGTGCGGACGTACCAGTCGACCAGCGAGCCTGCCGAAGCCTCGCCGCGACCGGCCGCCAGCAGCGCGAGCAGGTCCTGTCCGGTGGCGAGCCCGGCCGGCCGCGACACACCGGCGCCCACCAGGATCGTGAAGGCGAGCGGGTCCGCGCGTAGCGCGTCGGCCAGCCAGTCCAGCGCCCCGCTCACCAGACGGCCGGCAGCCGTCGTCGCCGGGAGTTCCGGCCGGTACCGACGCCGACCACGTCCCGGTACAGGTCCTCGTACCGTCCCGCCATCAGGGCCAGGTCGAAGTTGCGGGCGACGTGTGCGCGGCAGTCCTCGGGCCGCAGCGAGCCGGCCGCCTCGATGGCGGCGGGCAGGCCATCGGGGTCATCGGCGAGCGATCCGGTCAAGCCATCGACGACA
>DASRRF010000775.1:0-5194 GCA_035695905.1 Micromonosporaceae bacterium
CCGACCACCCGCTGGCCGGCACCGAACGCATCCTGGCCGCCCACCGCGAGCAGCAGATCGGCGAGATCCTCGACGAGGACACCCCCGACCGCAAGCAGGTCACCCTCACCGGCATGATCTCCGCGGTCACCCGCAAGATCACCAAGAATGGCGCGGTGTGGGCCGTAGCCACCCTGGAGGACCTCAGCGGCACCGTCGACGTGCTGTTCTTCCCCAAGTCGTACGAGCTGCTCGCCCCGCACATCATCGAGGACACCGTGGTCAAGGTGCGCGGCAACGTGAGCCGCCGGGACGGGAAGATCGAAGTCTTCGGCCTGGACCTGGCCCTGCTCGACATCTCCGCGGTGACCAACCCCAACGAGGAGCGACCCGTCGTCCTGGTCACCCCGATCGACCGGGTCAACCAGAGGTTCACCGACGAGCTCAAACGCGCCCTGCTCGCCCACCCCGGCAAGGCGCCGGTCCAGCTCCGGCTGCGCAAGAACGGTGGCGCCAACGACATGCTGCTCACCCTCGGGCCGAACTTCCGGGTCACCGACGACCCCGCCTTCCGCTCCGAGATGAAGATGCTCCTCGGCGCCGGTGGCATCGAGTAACCGCCGCGGATATCGGCCGGACAAGGTGAGAGATCCTCTAAGCTGACCTTGGTGTCGATCGACCCTCCGGCCGGCATCCCCGCACCACGGCACGGATCCTCGCCGCCCGAGACACAGGTCGGGTGGTTCCGTGGCCGTACAGGATCTCGTGGCACCCAGCGCGGCTCCGCTGGCGTCACGGACTGCGCCGTCCCGCCGGCTGCGCCCAGGCAGGCTCGGGTGGCCGGCCGCGGAGGCCGGCGTGGCCGTCTCGGTCGCGCTGCTGTTCACCTGGTGGGGCAAGACCGTCGACGTCGACCCGCTGACCAGGGTCGGTCAGGTCAGTGGCCTGGCCGCGGTGCAGTTGCGGTTCGCCGGTACGGCGGCGGTGCTGGTCGTCGTGTTGGTCCTGGCCCAGCGCTGGGTCGCCGCAGCACACCGGGACCTGGTGACCCGGCTCGGCTGCGCGGCCGTCGCCGGCCTGGCCACCGGCATCATCGCGGCCGGCGTTGCGGTGGCGCTGCACGGCACCCCGCTGTCGCTGTGGCCGAACGCCGGGGACAACCGATGGATCTTGGAGTGGGTGCACCGGCTCGGTCGCGGCGAGGACATCCCGGACCACTACCCGCCGCTGTGGCTCTACCTGATCGGCGGGTGGGCGAAGGTCACCGGCAAGCCGACCGTACAGGCCCTGCAGGATCTCCAGCTAGCCGGCGCCGCGCTCTACGGTCCGGCCGCCTATCTCGCCTGGCGGCTGGTGCTGCGGCCCGGCTGGGCGCTGGGCATCGGCGTGGTGGCCTGCCTGCCGTTCGTCGAGCCGGTCAAGCCGTACCCCCAGATCACGCTCGTCATGCTCATCCCCGTCGTGGTCAAGCTTCTTGCGGTGGTACGGAGATCCGCCGCGCTGACCACCCGGCGCGCGATGCTCCTCGGCGCCGGCTTCGGGTTGGTGCTCGGCCTGCTGTTCCTGCTCTACTCCGGCTGGTTCGTGTGGTGTGCGCCCGGGGTACTGGTCGCGTTCGGGCTGGTGACGCCGTGGCGGCGGGCCGCGGGCCGGGCGCTGCTGCTCGCCGCGAGCGCGGGTACGGTCTTCGTCGCGGTGAGCTGGGTACACCTGCGCGGCCTGCTCAACCCGTCCGGCGGTACCACCGACGCCTACTTCTACTTCGACACGTACACCGAGCCGGCGTACATCGCGATGTGGCGCAACGACCGGCCGTACGGGTCGGGTACCGACTGGCCACCCGTCGGCGAGCTGGGCGGGGTCGGCCTGTTCACGCTGCTGCTCGCGGTCGGGCTCGGGGTGGCCATCGCGTTCGGCTGGCGCCGTACCGTGGTGATCGCGGTCGGCTCGTGCGTGGCGAGCGCGTGGTTCATCCGGTTCTGGCTGGCCAGCCAGGCGTACCAGACCCGTACCGTGCGGCTCTACCCGCGTACCACCATGTTGATCCTGTACGGGCTGCTGGTGCTCACCGGGTTCGCCATCCTCTTCGTGGTCCAGGTGGTACGCGCCCGCCCGCCGCGCAGCGCGCCGTTCGGGCTGCTGCTGGTGCCCCTGCTGTTCTTCTTCGCCGCGGCCGGTTCGGCGACCGCGGACCGGTACATGCCGAACTCCCGCACATCGAGCACCGGCTTCTACGCGTGGCTGGCGCACGCCACCCGGTTGGGCAACGGAACCTGCCCGCCGTACGGGGCCGGCCGCGGGTGCGATCCGGCCAGCCGCAAGGTGGGCACCCCGAACCCGCCGATCCCGCTGTCCGGCAAGCCGCCGCCGCGCTGACGCGATTCCGTACCGGGGCCGGCCTGCAGTAAACTCCTGCCGCCCGGATCCGGTACGGGCAGGCGGAGCAAGGGGGGCGCATGGTTGTCGAGGCGGCGGCCGGCGAACAGGACGCCCGGCAGCTCATCCCCCGCCAGGCCGGGGCCCAGGCCGAGGCGCAGCCCACCACCGTGCCGCAGGCCCAACCACGAGCCCGCCGCCGGTGGCTCTGGCCGGCGTTGGAGATCCTCACCGCGGTCGGCACGGCGGTGCTGTTCCCGGTGCTCTGCCGTACCATTTCGGTCGATCCATTGGACCGGATAGGTCAAGTCAGTGGTCTGGCCGCCGTCCAGTTCCGGTTCGCGGTGGTCGCCGGCATCCTGGTGATCGGGCTGGTGCTGGCGCACCGCCTGCTGCCGGCGGAGCGGCAGGCGCTGGCCGTACGGCTCGGCTGCGCCGCGGTGGCCGGCCTGTCCACCGGGCTCGTCGCCGGCGGCATCGTGGTCGCGCTGCGGGACACCCCGTGGTCCATGTGGGTCGGCGACGGGGACTACCGGTTCGTGCTGGCCAGTGCGCGGGAAATGGCCCACGGGCACCTCGCCTACCCCTGGTACCCGCCGTTGATCTCGGTGATCGTCGGGGGCTGGGCGAAGATCAGCGGTCAGCCGCTGGCGTACGCGCTGAAGGACGTACAGATCGTCGGTACGGCGCTGTTCGGGCCGGCCGCGTACCTCGCCTGGCGGCTGGTGCTCCGCCCGGTCTGGGCGCTCGGCATCGGGGTGCTCGCGATGCTCCCGCTGATCGAGCCCGTCAAGCCGTACCCCCAGCTCACGCTCGTGATCATGATCCCGGTCCTGGTCGCGTTCGTGCGCGAGGTCCGGCACGCCGGTGCGCTGACCAACCGGGCCGCGATCGGGCTGGGCGTCGCCTTCGGGACCGGCCTCGGCCTGCTCTTCCTGCTCTACTCCGGCTGGTTCGTCTGGGCGTCCGGCGGCATCGTTGCCGCGCTGGCACTGGTCACCCCGTGGCGTACGGCGTGGCGGCAGGCGTTGCTGCTGGGCGGAGTGACCGCCGCGGCGTTCCTCGCGGTCAGCTGGGTGCACCTGCGCGGCCTGCTCAACCCGGCCGGGGCGGTGAAGGACGACTTCTTCTACTTCGACACGTTCACCGAGCCCGCGTACATCGCCATGTGGCGCAACGACCGGCCGGCCGACGTCGGCCCGGTCTGGCCGCCGCTCGGCGAGCTGGGCGGCGTCGGCCTGTTCGCCATCCTGCTGGCGATCGGGCTCGGGGTGGCGCTGTGGTACGGCTGGCGCCGTACCGCGGTGATCACTGTAGCCTGCTGCGCGGCGAGCGCGTGGTTTCTGCGGATGTGGCTGGCCAGCGGGATGTACCAGCTGCACCTGGTCCGGCTGTACCCGCGGACTACCATGATCCTGCTGTACTGCCTACTCTTGCTCGCCGGGCTCGGGGTGATGTACGCGGTGGACGGGATCAGGACCCGGCCGGCGCGGACCGTGCCGTTCGGCCTCATGCTGGTCCCGCTGCTGTTCCTGCTCGCCTCGGCCGGCTCGGCGACCGCGAACCACTACATGCCGGACGAGCGGCAGAAAGACGCCGGCTACTTCACCTGGATCGCCCAGATGACCCGCGAGTACGACGGCAGCTGCCCGCACTACGGCCAGCTGCACGGCTGCGTACCGGCGGAGCGGCGCTGATCAGCGGACGAACGGCTCGACGATCACCGCGGCCGCCCGCAGCCAGGCGCGCTTGGTGGCCGAGTCGAGCATCGGGTACTCGATCGACGAACCGCTCTCCAGCACCGGGTCGTACGGCACCACGGCGACCGCCCGGGTCCGCCCGGCGAAGTGCGCGGCCAGGTCGTCGAGCAGCGGCGACGGCACCGGCGACGAGCACGACAGCAGCGTGACCGCGTTCGCCACCAGGCCGCCCATGCCCATCTCCACCAGCAGGTCGAGCATCCAGTCCGCGGTGAACGCGGCATCCTCCCGCGGCACGGTGGTGACCACGAGCTGGTCGGCGGCCTGCAGTACGGTCTGCCAGTTGGGGCTCTCCACGTTGTTGCCGGTATCCACGCACACCACGTCGTGGGTACGGCAGAGCAGCTCGAGCACCCGGCGCACGGTGTGCGGATCGAGCCGCTGGGCGAACCGCGGGTTCTCCTCGCCGGCCAGCACGTCGTACGACCCGTCGGAGGCGTGCCGAAGGTAGTCGTCCAGCCGCTCGGTCAGCTCGAACCCGCTGGACGCCTCGACCGCGGCCAGGTCGGCGACCAGGTGCCGGATGGTCCTCGCGTGCCGGGCGCTGCCGGCGCGCAGCCCGAGCGTGCCGCGCAGCTCGTTGTCGTCCCAGGCGAGCACGCCGCGCCCGCGTACGCTGCCGATCGTCGCGGCGGCCAGTACGGTCGCGGTGGTCTTGTGTACGCCGCCCTTGGGGTTCGCGAAGGCCAGCACCCGCGGCCCGCCGATGTCCCGCCGCAGCACGTTGACGAACTGGTCGGCGGCCCCGTTCGAGGAGGCCTGCCGCCACTCCACGGTGCCCGGATATCCGCCGGACAGGCCGTCGATGACACCCGCGCCGCGCGTGCCCTGCACCGGGAACCGGCCGTCGACGGATGGCTGCTCACCGGTGCGCCCGCCCAGCAGCGCCCGGTCCAGCAGCGCCCGCCATCGGGGACCCGGCTCGGCGGCCTGTCCCCAACCGGCCTCGGTGCGCTCCACGCTCACCCTCCCCGCGCCGCTCGTTAGACACGGTACGGACAACACCCTACGTCCAGCAGGCGTCCGCACCCATCCGGCCGTCGGACGATTGACCGGAGTCGCCGCTAACGAGCACAACT
>DASRRF010000776.1:0-8772 GCA_035695905.1 Micromonosporaceae bacterium
GTTGTTGGACATGTTCTGCGCCTTGAACGGTGCCACCCGAACCCCGCGCCGGTGCAGCCACCGGCAGATGCCCGCGGTCAGCACGCTCTTGCCCGCGTCCGATGTGGTGCCGGCGACGAGCAGACCGCCGCGCTTCACCCGCTCCTCCGCCGCCGGGTCAGCGTTCCGGCCACCGCCAGGACGAGCGCAGCGGCACCGACCACACTGGACAGCCTGGTCGCCCGGCGGATGTCGGCCGGCTCCGGCCGCCGCCCGTCGCCCAGGAACGGCCGGATCTCGGTCCGTCCACTGTATACATTCCGACCACCGAGCCGTACGCCGAGCGCCCCGGCCATCGCCGACTCGCACTGGCCGGCGTTCGGGCTGGGATGCTCGGCCCGGTCCCGCCGCCAGATCCGCAGCGCCCGATGCCGGTCACCACCCACCAGCGGCGCGGCCAGGATGGTGAGCCGGGCCGTCAGCCGTGCCGGTACGAAGTTGGCCACATCGTCCAGCCGCGCCGCGGGAGTCCCGAAGCGCTCGTACCGCGGGGACCGGTGCCCGACCATGGCGTCCAATGTGTTCACCGCACGGTAGCCGAGCAGGCCGGGCAGCCCGGCCAGCGCACCCCAGAACAGCGGCGCCACGACGGCGTCCGAGGTGTTCTCGGCGACCGACTCCACGGTGGCCCTCGCCAGCTCCGTGCCGTCCAATGTGGAGGGATCCCGCCCGCAGAGGTGTGGTAGCCGCTGCCGCGCGGCGGGTTGGTCACCCGCGTCGAGCGCGGCCGCCATGTTCTCGCCTTCCCTGCGCAGCGTCCGTCCACCAAGGACAGACCAGGTGCCGAGCGCGACGAGTGCGGTACGCAGCGGCGGCCGGCGCCGCGTTGCCAGCACCGCCGCGGCGGCCACGGCGACCGGCAGACCGACCGCGATCGTGGTGTGTACGGCGCCAGCCGCGCGGGTCGGCGCGTACAGCCGGCGTTCCAGCGCATTGGCCGCCGTGCCGAACCCGGCCACCGGGTGCCACCGGCGCGGATCACCGAACAGCGCGTCGAGCGCGAACCCGGCCGCCATCCCGGCCGCGTCCGGCCACCGTCGGTGCGCCCTGCTCATGCGGGCGCTCATGCGGCGGCGCTGCTCATGCGGCCGCTGCTCATGCGGCCGCGAAGCGGGACGGGTTGAACAGGTCGATCGGGTGGGCAGTATCCCCGCGGAGCGCGAGGTCGGCCAGGATCTCGCCGACCACCGGCGCGAACTTGAAGCCGTGCCCGGAGAACCCGGCGGCCACGGATACGTTGCCGTACCGCGGATGCCGGCCAAGCACGAAATGCTCGTCCGGGGTGAGCGTGTAAAGGCACGGCTTGCCGCCCAGCCAGGCACTGTTAGCAATGCCGGGCAACCGGTTGGCCAGCCAGGCACGGATCGTGGCCACCTCGGCCGGGGTGGCCTCACCCGCACCCGCGTTCGGATCGGCCGGGTCGTCCGCGACGTGGAACGCGCCCTTGACTCCGTGCCGCACCGCGTCGTTCGGGTCGTCCGAATCCGGCGCGGGAAGCCCGTACGCGGTCACGCCCGCCGCGTCCTCCCACATCCACACCGGGAACCTGCCGACCGCGTACTCCTCGCCCTGCGGTTGCCAGTAATGCTGCACCCGGCGCTGGACCACCATCGGCACACCGAGGTCGGCCAGCAGCTCCGGCGCCCATGCACCGGGGCAGATCACCAGCCGCCCGGCGGAGACCGGACCGTCCGGAGTCTGCACGCTCACCGCGTCCGCGGTGGCCTGCCAACCGGCGACCGGTACCCCGTACCTCAGGTCAGCACCAGCCCGTTCGGCGAGGCGCAGTTGGGCCGCGATGGCCAGCTCCGGCCGGACCAGACCGGCAACCTCTTCGTACAGCGCCACGTCGGACTCGTCCGGGGTGAACGCCGGGAACCGGCGCCGTACCTCGGCCGCGTCGAGTACCTCGTGAGCCAGCCCGTACGCCCTCGCCGACGCGAGCGCGCCGGCGACGAGCGCACCGGTCGGCCGGCCCAGGTTGAGCCCGCCGGTCGTGGTCAGCAGCGACACCTCCGCGGCTTCCTGCACCGAACGCCACAGCTCGTACGCACGCCGTACCAGCGGGACATAGTCCGCACCTTCGGCGTACGCCATCCGGATGATCCGCGATCCACCCGCATGCGCGCCGCGCGCGTGAGGTGGGACGAACCGGTCCAGCCCGAGCACCCGAGCCCCACGGGCGGCCAGCTGGTACGCCGTGGCCGCACCCATCGTGCCCAGCCCCAACACGATCACATCCGGCCGCACCCGTGCTCACCTCCGCCGGCAGCCTACCCGGCAGCGCGCTCCGCGTTCGGAGTCGGATACGGCTGCGGGGAGGCGCCGTACGCAGGCGCCTCCCCGCTCACCCGGCCAGGGCTCAGGCCGGTACGGCCACTCGCCGACCCCGCCGCCGGCGTGACCCACCGCCCGAGTCACCGTCGTCCGAGCCGTCTCCGTGCCCGGTACCGTCGCCGTCCTCCGAACCGTCCCCGTTCCCGGAACCGTCGCCGTCCTCGTCCTCCGAGCTGGCATGACCGTGTGCCGTCCCGCCGGCCGAGACGCCGTACCCGCCGGTGTCGAGCGGCGTCGGGTCCAGCCCGGCCGCACGGAGCTCGGCGATCGGGTCGTAGCCGGAGGTCTCGGGAAAGTCCGCGTCGAAGTCCGCGGTATCCAGCTCGACCGGGATCTCGTCTGCCGGCACCGGTTCGGTCGCCTCGGTGCCGGCTCGGGCCTCGGCCTCCGCGTCCTCAACCATGGCGGTGCCCAGGGTCGCCTTGGTTCGGGCGAACCGCCCGCGGCCCTTGGACAGGTCGTGGCCGACCGCGACCGCCTCCAGTTCGAAGGAGATGCGCTTGTTCTGCTGCTCGTCGACCCAGTCGCGGGTATACAACCGGCCGACCACGACAACGGGGTCGCCGACCCGCACCGACGCGGCGACGCCCTCGGCGAGCCGCCGCCAGCAGTTCACCCGTACGCGCAGGCTGTTGCCGTCGACCCACTGGCCGGTCTCCCGGTTGAGCCGCCGGGCGGTCGACGCCACCTTGAAGCTCGTCACGAGCGAGCCGGTCTTCGTGGTACGCCGCCATTCAGGCATGTTCAGCACGTTCCCGATGATGGTAATGGGGGTATCGAACATCTTCTCTCCACGGGTAGGGATGGGCGTTCACAACGAAGCCGGCTCGGGGACAAGCGTCAGGGACTCACACCGCACGCCGCCAGTGGGTACCCGTGAACCTGTGGACAGCCGTACGCCCTGTGGATGGAGTACCGCTCCGGCAATGGATCTGCTAAGAGAACCCGCTCACGCTGGGCGGAACACGAGTGTGCCGTTGTGCCCGCCGAACCCGAACGAGTTCGAAATCGCGCCGGCCGGCTCCCACGGGCGGGGTTCGAGCACCACGTCGATCCCGCACTCCGGGTCGACCGTCACCGTGCCCATCGTCGGCGGCAGGGTCCGATGGGCGTACGCCAGAAGCAGCGCGGCGGCCTCGATCGCCCCGGCGGCACCCTGCGCGTGCCCGGTGACTCCCTTGATCGAGGTGACCGCCGGACCGGGTACGCCGAACAGCTGCCGGATCACCCGCGCTTCGGTGACGTCGTTCAGCTGGGTCGACGTGCCGTGCGCGTTCACATGGGTGATGTCGGCCGGCGCCAGCCCGGCGTCGGCGAGCGCAAGCCGCATGCAGTCCAGCGCCCCGCGGCCGCCCGGCGCGGGCGCGGTCAGGTGGAACGCGTCCGCGTTCGCGGCCGACCCGGCCACCTCGGCGTACGCCCTGGCTCCGCGGGCGGCGGCATGTGCGGCCTCCTCAACCAGCACGACCGCGGCACCTTCCGCGGCGCAGAACCCGTCCCGGTCCACGTCGAACGGGCGGGAGATGCCCGACGGGGACAGTGCCCGCATGTTGTGGTAGCCGGCAACGTTCGTACCCGTGAGGCTTGCTTCTGCCGCACCGGCAAGCGCGAGGTCCGCACGGCCAGCGGCCACCCAGCGGGCCGCATTGGCGATCGCATGGGTACCCGTCGCGCAGGCCGTGACGACAGCCTCGCACGGCCCGCGCAGGTCCCAGCGCATCGATACCGCGGCGGCCGCGGCATTGGGCATCACCATGGGTACGGTCAGCGGCGAGACGGCCCGGTCGCCCTTCTCCAGCCGGAGCGCGGCCTGCAGCTCCCAGGTGACCGCGCCGCCGATGCCGGTGCCGATGAGCACGCCGATCCGGTCTGGATCCACGCCGTCCAACGGGCCGGCGGCGGCCGGCGCCGCCAGCAACCCGCCATCGACGAGCGCCTCGGCCGCGGCGGCGATGCCGTACTGCGCGAACAGGTCCAGCCGCCGGGCCTCCACTCTGGACAGTCCCCAGGCGTCCGCGGTGAACCCGGGTACCCGCCGGACCACCAGCGGAGCGGGGGTTTTGGCCAACCCGGCCCAGAAATCCGCCGCGCCGATGCCGCACGACGCCAGCACGCCCACACCGGTGACAACGACCCGACGCCCATCCCGCGACTCGATCACCGCGACTCCCACCACGCCCGTGCCTGACCCGGCGTCCACCCCCGAGGCCCGCGTCGTGACCTCACGGTAGCGCCAGCCCGGGTAACGTGACAGGCGTGCAACCGGACTTACTCGGAATGCCGTACGAACAACAGGTGATCGATCTCGGTCACGATGATGAAGGCCCGGTGGTGGCGACCGTAATTCGGCGCCGGGCGGAGTCCGCGACACGCCGCGCGGTCCTCTATATCCACGGCTATGTGGACTATTTCTTCCAGACCCATGTGGCCGATTTCTACGTCGAGCGCGGCTGGGACTTCTACGCCATCGACCTGCGGAAATATGGCCGGAGCCTGCTGCCGCACCAGACCCCGAACTTCTGCCGGAGCATTACCGAGTACTTCCCGGAGCTCGACGAGGCGGCCCGAATCATCCGTGCCGACGGACACGATTCGGTGCTGTTGGCGGCACATTCCACGGGCGGCCTCATCGCCCCGCTCTGGGCGCACGCGCGGCGCGCGGACGGGCTAATCGCCGGACTTTTCCTGAACAGTCCATTCTTCGATTTCAATGTGGGATGGTTCCTCCGCCGGCCGGGTGTCAGCGTCGTCGGCGGGCTGGCCCGGGCGCGCCCGTACCGCATCGTTCCGCTCGGCCTGGCTTCCGCGTACGGCCAGAGCCTGCACATCGACCATCGCGGAGCCTGGGATTACGACCTGCGCTGGAAGCCGATAGGTGGTTTTCCGGTGCGGGCCGGATGGCTTCGGGCAATCCAGCACGCGCAGCGGCGGCTCCGCGCCGGCCTGGACATCCGGGTGCCGATCCTGGTCGCAACCTCCGCGGAGAGCTACCGGCACCGGAACTGGGCGCCCGAGGCGATGAGCCGCGACGCCGTACTCGACGTGAACCACATGGCGCGATGGGCGCCAGGTTTAGGAAGACACATCACAGTGGTACGCATTGACGGCGGCCTACACGATTTGACGCTCTCCGCACCGGACGTACGCGCCGAGGTATTCAGCGAACTCGATCGCTGGCTTGCGGCCTACGTTGCCGGGGAGCGATCGGCCGGAACGGCGCCCACGCCCCACGCCGGCGCACCAGCAGATGCCGGGTGAGCAGGTGCTGGTCGCCGGCGAAGAAAACCCGGTCGACCGCCCTGCGCGCCTTCTCCAGGCCCGGCCCGGACTGCGAACCGGTGATAATCATGACGTCGCGGGCGGGTACCCCGACCACCAGGTCGCCCGGGACCGATCCCTCCAGGCTCTCCCAGAACGCCCCGGCGAGCAGGACACTGGAGGCCAGCCCGCCGAACGAGAGCATCAGGGCCGGTGGCTGACCGTGGATCCGTACCCGGTCAAGGCAGGCGTCCAGGTTGAGCACGGCCTCGCGGCGCAGGGTCCGGTGGGTCAGCCGGAGCCGGTCCAAATCCGCCCAGGTCACCAGCCTGGCGCCGTGCGACGGCCCGACGGTGTAGCCGACCGCGAGGTTGCCCAGGAACTCGTCCAGCGGGAGTTCCTCCAGGTATCGGTCATCCTCGACCGGCACCAGGAGCGGCAAGAACGTGGTGCTTGTTACCTGCACGTTATGAAACCTAACCGGTGACCGGGGCCGGCGTCACCCCCTGGATCGCCGGGCGGCACGTCAGGGGCGGAAGGTAGCCTGTCGTCCACAGCCGGGGCGCCCGTAGCTCAGTGGATAGAGCAACGGACTTCTAATCCGAAGGTCGCAGGTTCGAATCCTGCCGGGCGCACACAGGTCACAGCCTTGATCCACCAATGTCGGTGGATCTCGTGGGGCTATTCGTGGTGCGGAACTGAACTATGGTCAGCCCAGCCCGGCAGCGTCACCGGTCAGGACGCGTGTCGAGGGTGTGCTGAACCCGTTCGGCAATTTGGCGGGTCTGCTCGTCGAAGAGCACAAGCCGAACCACGTCAACGGTTGTTGTAGGGCAGCTTCGCAACGCGGTCAACGCCTGGGCCGCCGCGTCATCCGTGGGCCAGCCGAATATTCCGGAGGAGATCAGCGGAAACGCCACCGACCGTGCACCCAGCCCGGCGGCGACGGCTAACGAGTTGAGGTAGCAATCCCGCAGTACCGCGGAGCGGTCCTCAGTCGCGCTCCACACCGGACCCACGGTGTGGATCACCCAACGGGCGGCAAGCCGCCCGGCCGTTGTCGCCACGGCTTGTCCGCGGACGAGCCCTCGCCGGTACGTGCTCGCGCGGAGTATCCGGCACTCTTCCAAGATCGCCGGGCCGCCCTTGCGGTGGATCGCTCCGTCCACACCCCCGCCACCGAGCAGCGATGAGTTGGCCGCGTTGACGATCGCATCAACCTGCTCCTCGGTGATGTCGCCGGTCATCAGCTCTATCCGCATGCCAACCCAACCCACGCCGTTTCATGAAGGTTAGTCGGCGGCCAAGACGCACGGTGGCCTATCGCTTCTGCGCCCGGTACCTCTTGAGATCTTTTCGTGCTTCGCATCGCCTTTGTCCGGGGGACCTTCCGGCTCGCTGCGAACGGTGAGCATCGCCGTGTATCCGTTCGGCCGCGCCGTAACGCGTCGGTGATCGATCGCGCCGGACACGGCTCTACTGGCCCATGAGCCGATCGGCATGATCAGTGGTCATCAGCATCACCATGCGCTGGGCGTCGCCGTCGACCCAGATCCACGTGTCGGGGTCGGCCAGTGCCTCCATGACTTCGGTATCGGTCATCGGCCGGGCGTGGTCCCATACGCCATCTCTCGGTTCTCGAACTTCGATCAAGCCCCGACGGATCATGCCAGTGACGACCACAACGAACCGTGGGATCAGCGCCTGAATGGCTTCGGCATCCCTGCTGAATATCCAGACGGCACCGCCGTGCTCGGCACGGCCGAGATAGTCACCGATGACGCCGTTGAGGTGGCCCTCTTCGACCGCGTTGACCATTACGCAGTACTCCTCAGGCGACAGTTCATCCCACAGGCTCACCGTCACATCATGCCGGCGAAGCGAACTCATGTCCGAGGAGTTGTTGGGAAGGCCAGCAACTTCTTGGCCGAAGCGACGCAGTCTCGACCTGTGGGGCGCATGCACACCGATGACTGCCAGCGGACATCCGGAGCTCCGGGTGAACGGACAGCAGCGTGAATTCCCTGCAAGTACGGAGCCTGAGAGCCGTCGAGGGCCATGCGACGGCGCAACGATCCAACACCCACCGGCTACCGGGGCACAGTCGCCAACAGGACAATCCACCCCTACCGAGGACGTCGGTCTGCCGTTGCGGGTACCTGCAACGGCGGACCGACGCGGTCCGCTACGCGGGCGGCGCGAAGAACTCCAGCGCGATGTCGTCCGGGTCGCGGAACGACAGCCCGGAGCCGTAGTGCGCGTCCACGATTCCGCCATGCGCGATGTGCAGTTCGTCGAGCCGCTGCTGCCACCGCTCCAACTCGGCGCGGTCGGCACACCGGAATGCCAGGTGGTCGAGTCCCAACCGCCGCTCGTCGAAGCGGTCGCCAGCGGCCGGGCCGCCGCGGAAGGTGTGCAGCCCCAGCAGCGTGCCGCCGACGACGAACACGGTGTGGTGGAACGGACCGGTGTCTTCATCCAGCACCGGGGCCGAGCCGGTCAGCCGCTCGTACCATGGCACGCTGACCGCCAGGTCCGAGACCGTGAGCGCGACATGGGCGACCGTAGGAAATTCGGGCACGGGATACTCCTCGTTGTTCGAATCAGTTAGGTACCACCTCCCAGGCGTTCCATCCGGTTCCGGCTTCGTGCCATCGACCGGGTACGACGGTCGAGAAGTCGTTGACAGACCGCGGTGATATCTGGTCATGAGATAGATATCGGCACCTAGTGTTGCGCCGCCGGCCCGGCGCCAACAAGAACAGAATCAGCCGGTACCGATTTCGGCGACGACATCGAACGTGCCGGGTAGGAATCCGTCCAGGTGCTCCCGCAACGCATCGACATGCGCGGCGAACTCCGGTAATGCGCGCCAGGCGACCACGGTCTCCTCGTCCGGCCACGCACCGAAACTGATGAACCGCGAGCGATCGGCGCGATCCCGCAGCAGGTGCGCGACGTCTGCCTGGCCGGGATGCAGGCTGGCGGTCCAGTCCGCCATTGCCTGCCATCCGGCGACGAATGCGTCCTCGTGGCCCGGCTTCACCGTCCAGACCCCAACTGTGTAAACCAGCACACCACAAGTATCAGCTCCCGTTGAGGCAGGAAGCGGCGAACGCCCGAGACTCACGGCCCCGG
>DASRRF010000777.1:0-2946 GCA_035695905.1 Micromonosporaceae bacterium
CAACGCGATCTCGTGGCCCGACCCGGACGTCAACCAGGTGACCAGGCTCGCCGACTGGCTGGACGGTCAGTTCTCCTGGTTGAAGCGCTGACCGGTAGGCGCTCCGCTCGAAACCCTGCGGGCGGTGTCGTCCGGTGGACGGCACCGCCCGATCGTCTCAGGTGTCGCTGCCCGGCTGCGGTGTGTAGACCCCGAACTGGTTGCCCGCCGGGTCCTTGAGCTGCGCGAAGACCAGCCCGGTGTCCGTCGTCGTGGCGGGTACGAGCACCTTGCCCCCGGCCTCCTCGGCCCGCCGGCAGGTTTGCGCGACATCCGGCACGACCACCATGAACACCGCATAGTTCGGCAGCTGGCCGCCGTGGCCGAAGATGCCGCCCTTGATCGAGCCGGCCGCCGGTGTCGTCACGATCCGGTACGGCATGGTGTCGCCCTCGTCGCTGGCGAACGTCCAGCCGAACAGCCCGCCGTAGAAGCGCTCCGCGCCGGCCGGGTCGTCGGTGCCGATCTCGAACCAGCCGATCCCGTTGTCCATTGTGGACATTGCTGAACCCTCCGTCCCGCCGGCCGCTCGACCGGCGCTGCGCTCCAGCGTCCGCGCCGTACGCGACACCGTCCTGTCGGCGTTTCCGGCTCCCGTTAGGCGATCCGGCGGATCCGGCGGACGGCGAGATAGAGCAGCAGCGCGGCGAGGCCCACAAAGATCCCGGTTTCGATGCTCTGGAACAGCCAGAACCGGCTGCCGGGCTGGTAGAGCTGCCAGTTGTACGCGCCGGGTCCGATCCCGAGTTCCCGACCGCAGTCCGCTCCCGGACCGGTGGGGTTTTCCGGGCAGGCGATCCGGGAGTTGGCCGCGACAAGCTTGCCGGAGGAGTCCCGGACACCGTCGCGCAGGACCCAGTCGCCCACCGTCGGGTTCGGCTCGGCAGTGACCCCCTGCACCGGGTACGTGAGGACGCGCGCCGGCAGGAACCGGGGCCTGGCGAAAACGGCCAGCGCGATGCGCAGGCCGAGGAATCCGGCCAGGGTGGCCGCCATCGCGGCGAGCATCTTGGGCCAGATGGTGCCGGCGAAGATGCCCAGCGCGACCGCGAAGAGGGTGTAGCCGATCGGGACCAGGCCCTGCATGTCAAACAGGAATGGGTCGAAGCGGCTCTGACCGGCTTGGCTCAACGGGGTCAGCCACCAGGACATGCCCAGCCCGTAGACCACGGCGGTGGCGAGCGTGGCGGTGCCGACCAGGCCGAACTTGACCAGTGCCCAATGTCGCCGGCTGACCGCCTGGGTCCAGACCAGCCGGTGGGTGCCGTGCTCGATCTCCCGGGCGACCAGCGGGGCGCCCCAGAACAGCCCGACCAGCAGCGGCAGGACGAGGAACAACACGCCCACCGAGGTCAGCGTGTCGTACTGGTTCCGGAACCGGTTGAACGCCATGCCGCAGGTCTCGTTGTTGGCGGGTACCAGCTCGGCGTGTCCCAGCGCGCGGACGCAGGCGGGCAGCCCGAGGTGGGCGAAGGTGTGCCGCATCGCCAGGCCGGTCGGGATCATCAGCGCGGCGAGGACGACCAGCCCGATCAGGGTGAACAGCGCTTGCTTGTGGTGTTGCCGCCAGGCCAGCCAGATCATGCCGGCACCCCCCATGCGGTGTGGCTCGTCACGGTGTCACCATCGGCGAGGTAGGCCAGGACGAGATCTTCGAGGGTCACCTCGTGGACGGTCCACACCGGATCGGTTATCGGCCCGTTCGTGCGTACCAGCAAGGTTGACTGCCGGTCGGTGTGGCTGGCCCGGACCATCGCCGCGACCCCGGCAATAGGCTCGTGCCCGCGCGGGCCCACCAGCTGCCGGTGCTCGGCCACCAGATCCTCGACCGGGCCGACCAGCTGGACCCGGGAGGCGTGCAGCACGATCAGGTAGTCGCAGACCCGTTCGAGGTCGGCCAGCAGATGCGAGGAGAGCAGTACCGTGGCGCCGGTCTCGGCGACACTGCCCATGAGAGCCTGCAGGAACTCGCGGCGGGCGAGCGGGTCCAGGCTGGCGATGGGTTCGTCGAGCAGCAGCAGGCGCGGCCGCTTCGCCAGCGCGAGGGCGAGCGCGACCTGAGCGCGTTGCCCGCCGGACAGCTTGCCGACCGGCCGGTCCGGCGGGATGCCGAGTTGCGCCAGCCGGCTACGGGCCAGCGGGGTGTCCCACCGGCGGTTCAGCTTCGCGCCCATGATGACCAGCTCGGCCGCGGTGAAGTCGCGGTACAGCGGGGTGTCCTGAGCCACGAACCCGATCTCGGCCAGGACCTTCGTGTTGTCGTACGGCGATTCGCCGAAGACCCGCACCTGCCCGGCGTCGGGCCGCAGCAGGCCCACCGCCATGTGCAGCAGGGTGGTCTTGCCCGCCCCGTTGGGGCCTACGAGGGCGGCGATCCGACCCTCCGGAAGGTGCAGCGAACAGTCCCGCAGTGCCCATGTGCGTCCGTACCGCTTACCGAGCTGGTCCGTCTCCAGTACCGCTTCCATCGGGTCTCCTCCTGAACTGTTCATGCTGTTTCCGCGGTCATCGAGCCGCCGGCCAGGGTGGCTCGCATCGTCGTCTCAACCAGGGCGATGACGTCTTCGTGGGTCAACCCGGCCTCCTGCGCCCGGCGCAGCCACACCACCAGGTCCTGCCGCAGCTCGGCCTGGCTGCCCAGCGACGCACCGGCCAGGGAGCGCAGCACGAACGTGCCTACCCCCGGCCGGCCCTGTGCCAGACCTTCGATCTCCAGCTCGCGGTACGCCTTGAGGACCGTGTTGGGGTTGATCGCGAGCGACTGTGCCACGTCACGCACCTTCGGCAACTGGTCACCGGGCTCCAGCAGGCCCACCCGGAGGGCCTGCTTGACCTGCTGGACCAGCTGCATATACGTGTTCACCTTCGATCGGCCGTCCAGCACGAACTCGATCACCCAACGACCTC
>DASRRF010000778.1:0-2413 GCA_035695905.1 Micromonosporaceae bacterium
CGAGTGCGGCGGCGACGGCGGCCGGCCCCTGCCACAGCCGGCCCGGAACCGCCGGGATGGCCAGCAGGGCGACCGCCGCGGTGCCGGCGGCCAGGGCGGCCGGGCCGACCGTGCCGGCGACCAGCGCACCGAGCCCGTCCGGGCGGGCGGCCGGCACGCCGCGGCGGCACGCCCAGGTCACCGCGAGCCGGCCGGTTGCGGTCGCGGTCGTCACGGCCAGCAGCACGGGTACGGCGGATCGTCCGGCCAGCGCCGCGATCGCGGCCGCCTGCGCGAGCAGGACGAGGACCAGCGCGACCACCCCGAACGGACCGACGTCCGGGCGCTTCATGATGGCCAGCGCGGCCTCGCGATCACGGTACGAACCGAGCGCGTCCGCGGTGTCCGCCAGCCCGTCCAGGTGCAGCCCACGGGTCAGCAGCGCGCCGGCGCCGACCACCGTGACGCCGGCCAGCAGCGGCGGGGCGGACAGCGCGCGCAGACCGAGCAGCACAGCGCCGCAGACCAGCCCGAGCCCGATGCCGACGAACGGCGCCGCGGCCATGGCGATCGCCGCCGAGCCCCGATCCACCCGCCCGGGGCGCACCGGCGCGACGGTCAACGTGGTGACCGCGAGGCGCAGGCCGGCGGCGAACCGACTATCAGTCACCGAGCTCCGGCGCGGGATCCGGGCCGTCCTCCCGCAGCGCCGGGTGGATCGGCAGGGTACCGGCGATCCCGATCATGGTACGCAGCAACGGGAGCGCGGCCAGTGCGGTGGCGCCCTCGCCGAGGCCGAGCCGGAGATCGAGTACCGGAACCAGATCGAGCACCCCGGCGGCGTGCCGGACGGTCGGGTGCCCGCCGTCATCGGGCAGCAGGCACCAGTGCCGGGCCTGACCGCCGATGTCCCGGCTGGCCAGCGCGGCGGCCACGCCGACCGGACCGTCGAGCAGGACGGGGGTACGCCGGGACGCGGCGCCGAGCAGGATCCCGGTGGCGACCGCGATGTCCCCGCCGCCGAGCGCGGCGAGCAGGTCGTGCGCGCTTCGCGGCCGGGAACGCGTGCGCTGTAGTCCGTCCCGGATCGCGGCACAGCGGGCTATCCACGCGCCGTCGTCGAACCGGCCGTCCGGTGCGGTCACCCGGGCCAGCAACGCGACCACCTCGGTCCCGGTGATCGCCGACGTCACCGCGGCCGCGGCGGTCTCGGTGCCAGCGCCGCAGGCCCCGAGTACGAGCACCTCCACGCCCGCGTCCGCGGCGTCCTCGGCCAGCCGCCACCCGTACGCCAGAGCCTGATCCACCTCGACCGCGGTGAGCGCGTCCTCGATGTCCAACGGCCGGCCGGCGGGTACGTCCACCACCTGTACGGTGGCCTTCGACTCGGCAGCCAGCGCGGCGAGCACCCCGTCGCCGGCCCGCGCCTCGCGAGCCCGCCGCTCGGCCTCCGCCGGGGCGTCGCCGGCCGACGCCGCGCCCTCGTGGTCGCCGTGTAGCAGGAGTACGCGTACCGCCTGCCACGCTGCCGGGATCGGGTTGCCCTGGGTGGCCGCGGCGAACGCCACGGTCGCGGCCAGCGCGCCGAACCCGGCCCCGGGCAGATCCAGCCGGCGCAACCGGTTGCGCGCCTGCGCCGCGGCGCCCTCGTCCGGCATCGGCAGGTCCATGCCGGGCTGGATGACCATGCCCGTGGACAGCGCCGGCAGGGTCTGCGTGGGCTCCTGCAACACCTGGGCGGGCAGAGTCTTCCCGGGAGGCGGCCGTTTGATCCAGGTCGGCTGGCCGGCCACCACCAGTACGACGGCGTCGCAGGCCTCGGCGAGCGCCTGGTTCGCCACCCCGATCTCGTCGGCGAAGGCCCGGCCGAGCGCGGTCGGCGGTACGACCGACAGCCCCACCTCCGGGCTGACCACGATCGTCCGGCCGGCTGACGCGCGTACCGCTGCCGCAAGATCCCTGACCGCGACGGCGAGTGAGTCGACCCCGAGGTTGAGCTGTTCGGTGATCCAGCCGCCCAGGTCGTCGACGACCAAGGTGTCGTCCGGCTCCGCCTCGGCGATCAGCGTGGCGAGCCGGCCCGGGTCGCCGGCGAGCTCCTCAGTGATCCAGTCCTGCGGGCGGCGGGCCTGGTGCGCGGCGAGCCGCGCGGCCCACTCCGGATCGTCCGCGCCGGTCGCCGCGGTGGCCAGATAGCGGACCGGCTTGCCGCTAGCCACCAGCGACTCCGCGAACGCGGATTTTCCGGAGCGGATCCCGCCCAGCACCAGGATCGTGCTCCACCCGTCAAAGGACATGTTCGTACCTTATGGCCCCGGGACTAGGCTTGCGACGGCGTGTCCGTTGCAAGATCGGTGGAGAGGTGAGGAGGCGCACATGCCGTGGAGCTGGCGGTACGAGGACACCCAGGGTGATGCGGTGGCCGGACCGGGCG
>DASRRF010000779.1:0-3133 GCA_035695905.1 Micromonosporaceae bacterium
GCGCCGGGTCGAGCTCGGTGCCGGCCAGCAGCGCGAAGAACCCGCCGTACGCGGCGTCCGCGTGCACCCGTACGCCGTGCCGCCGGGCCAGCGCGACGACCTCGGGTACCTGATCGACGGCACCCAGCGCGGTGGTGCCCACGGTGACCACGACCGTACCGACCTCGCCGGTACGCAGCACCGCTTCCAGCGCGTCGAGGTCCAGCCGGCCCGCGGCGCCGGCCGGCACCGGGTACCCGGGCATGCCGAGCAGGTGGCAGATCCGGGCGTGGGTGTAGTGGGCTTCGGTGCTGTACGCGACTCCGCGTCCAGGGTGGGTCTCCCGGCCGACGTACAGCGCTTCCAGGTTCGCGATCGTCCCGCTGCTGGTGAGATGGCCGAGATGGATCGGGTAGCCGAACATCCCGGCGAGCGAGGCGATCACCTCCTTCTCCATCGCCGCCGTCGCCGGGCCGGAGTCCAGAGCGTGGTTGTTCGGGTTGATCAGCATCGCCGCGAGGTAGCCGACCACCGCCGCCGGGTGCGGCGGTTTGAGCATCTGCCCGGCGTACCGCGGATGGAAGTACGGGTAGTTGTCGGTCAGCCGCTCGGTGAACGTGGTGAACGCCGCGGCGAACGTCGCGGCGTCCACGTCCACCGCGGGATGCGGCGCCACATCGCCGAATCTCGCGGCCCACTGCGCCACCGCGTCGCTCGCCCGGCCCAGCCAATGCGATGTGTCCATCGCACGGAGCCTAGGACATCCGCGCAGGCCGGTGACCTCACGGGGTGAAGTGGGTCCTGCGCCGCCGGGTGAGCAGCACCAGCATCGCGCCGGCCAGGAGCACCGCGAGCCCGACACCGGTGGCCAGGAGCCCCGCCGGCCCGGTGACCGGGAGCGCGCCACCGCCCGGCGGAGCGCCCCCGCAGTTCGCCGGGGTGTGGTACGTGTGCACGCCGACGACCAGGCCGGAGTTCGCGTCGTTGCTGCGCAGCACCAGGAAGACATCGCCGTTCGTCGCCGGCAACGTGGTCATCGCCGTGAACGGCCCCGTGAGCAGCTTCGGGCCGAGCTGGAACGTCTTCACGACCGCGTTGTTGTGCACCACACTCACGTACTGGAAACCGGAAGCGGTGTTCGTAACGACCGTGTCGAACGACCCTCCACAGTGGTCGGTGAAGGCCGCAGTCAGGCTGCCCGGCCCGCAACCGCTCGGCTCGGCGGTGTATGTCGACGAGAAGACCACGCTGAACGACCCGTCGGGAGTCTCACGGAACACGGACGCCTCGAACGGAATGGCCGGACCGGTCGCGTTGAGCAACACCTTCTGGTCCGCGCCGATCGTCTGGTTCGCCGCCACGATGGTCGTACCGACCTTGAAGGAGACCTTGTCCGACGCCGCATGGTCGCTGACGATCACCGCCGTGATCTGCCGGCCGCATCCTGCCACGATCTCGCCGTGCAGAGCCGGCGCCTGGCAGCCGAGCGGCGGGTGGTAGGTGTGGATCGGCGCCGACTGATCCAGCAGTCGAACCTCGTCGCCGTCGTTGACGACCTGCTGGGTGGTCACGGTTGCGTTGCCCGGCACGGATCCGGTGACCAAGGGCTTACCGGAGCGGAACAGTTGGAAGGAGACCGGCGCCGCGGTCGGGTTGGCGATGGCTACCTCCACGAACCCGCACAAATCAGTGAACGTTGCGGTCAACGGCCCATTCACCGCCAGGGCCGGTGACGCGAACGACAGGGCACCGGCGACGATCGCGATGGCCAGCGCGCCGGCCCATGCTGGGGTACGCCCGTTTCGGGTCCGCTCGCGTGGGACGCGGCGGAGCCGAAATGGGCGCAGTGGTGAGGTCACGCGGATCAGGCTGGCCAAATATGGGACGGCGGCTCAATAGCCAACGCACCTAAAGTGGCACCGTGGCCGAACGGACGATCACCGCTCAGGCGCTCGTCAAGGAGCTCGGCGACTGGGCCGCCCGGCGCGGCTCGCTCGCCTGCCGGCTCTCCGACGCGATCGCCGATGCCTTGCTGCACGGCCGGATCGCGCCCGGCGTACGGCTGCCGGCCGAACGTCTACTTGCGACAGTGCTGGATGTGAGCCGTACCCCGGTCACCGCCGCGTACCACCGGCTGGCCGAGCGCGGGTACGCGGCGAGCCGGCGCGGCTCCGGCACGACCACCCAACTGCCGGTGGACATCACCGCCGCGCGGCGGTCCTGGGTCGGCGGCCTGGCCGGCGCGAACGGTGTCATCGACCTGACCGCGACCCCGAGGGCGACGCCCGCGCTGCTCAAGCTGATCGGGGCGGCGGTGGCTTCGTGCGAGGCCGGCCTGATCGGAGCCAGCGGGTACGCCGGAGGCGGGATCGCCGGGCTGCGTCAGGCGATCGCCGACCGGTTCACCGCCGGCGGGCTACCCACCGGCCCGGCCGAGATCCTGGTGACCGCCGGCACCCAGCAGGCAATCGACGTGCTGGTGCGGTACCTGTTGCGGGCCGGCAGTAGCGCGGTCGCGGAGTCGCCGACCTACCCCGGGCTGCTCGACATCCTGCGGATCCAACGGGTACGGGTGCATACCCTCGCGGTCACCGAGGCAGGCTGGGATATCGAGGCGCTCGACGACGCGGTCACCCGTACCGGCAGCGCGGTCGTGTTCCTCACCCCGGACCACCACAACCCGACCGGCCAGACCATGCCGGCCGAGCAGCGCCGTGCGGTGGTCGAGGTGGCCGCGCGTACCGGCGCCACCCTCGTGGTCGACGAGACGCTCCGCGAACTCTGGTTCGCCCGGCCGGGACCGCCGCACGTCGCGGCCGACCGCCGGGCCCGGGTGATCACCGTCGGCTCGCTCAGCAAATCGATCTGGGGCGGCCTGCGGATCGGTTGGGTACGCGCGGATGCCGCGACGATCGCCCGGCTGGCCGAAATCGAGCTCGCTGCCGACCTCGGCGGCTCGGCATTGTTGCAACACGTAGCCACCGAGCTGCTCGACACCGCGGATGAGCTGTTCGCCCAGCGGCGCGCGGAGCTGGCCGCGCAGCGGGACGTACTCGCGGCGGCCCTGCGTACCCATTGCGAGCTGAACCCCCGGCTGCCCGACGGCGGGCTGTGCCTGTGGATCCCGGTGCCCGAAGTGTCCACTACCGAGCTG
>DASRRF010000780.1:0-2367 GCA_035695905.1 Micromonosporaceae bacterium
CTTTCGGCCACGGCCGAATGTCCGCGCCGAATGTCCGCGCCGAACGTCCGCCGATCAGCCGCCGTTGAGCAGCGCCTTGCCGAGCCGGGTGAGCTGGTGGACCATGCGGCTGCCGTCCCGGTGGCTCTCGATCAGCCCGGCTTCGCGAAGCACCGCCGCGTGCTCGCTGGCGGTCGCGGCCGCGACGCCGACCAGCCGGGCGAGGTCGGTAGTTGTCACACCGGTGGCCGCCTCCAGGATGGCCGCCCGGGTGGAGCCGATCAAGGCGCCGAGGGCGCGCTGCGGGGCCGGTAGCGGCAGGGTCTCCGGCATCCGCTCGATCGGGTAGACCAGGACCGGCGGCAGCGAGTCGTCGAACAGCGTCACCGGATGGTGGATCAGGAAGTACGACGGGACCAGCAGCAGGCCGCGGCCGTCCAGATGGATCTCCTGGTCCCGGTGCGCGTGGACCCGCAACTCGCCGGCCGACCAGCCGACTCTGGGCTGCATCCCGGCGAGCAGCCCGTCGACCCCGTCCGCGGCCATCGCCTGCATCCGCCGGCCGCGGTCACGCGCTACCGCGGCCTCGACGCGCTGCCGGTACGGCGCGACCGCCACGTCGTGGTACGCCCGCATGGTGTCGGTCAGCGCGGTCAGCGCGCCGGACCCGCCCAGGGCGAGGGACCGGATGGAGCTCGCGGACCGCATCCGGCCGAGGTCGCGCCGGAGCACGCCGCGCGGCGTCGATCGGATCGCCTCAAGCCCGTGCTCCAGGCCGTGCATCGCGGCCGCGGGGTTGATGAAGTCGGGAAAGTACCCGTACGTCGGGGTGAGCAACGCCAGCAGCCGCAGCCCGGTGCGGATGTCGTCGCGACGCAGGTCGGCCACCGTGCTGCGGCGCCAGTCGGCGAACAGGAGGTCCCCCCGCTGCCCGCGCAGCATGTGCATGCTGAGTACGAGCTCCCACAACGGATCGTACGAGGGCGCGAGTCGGGTACGCGCAAT
Organism: Micromonosporaceae bacterium; assembly: GCA_035695905.1. GTDB lineage: Bacteria > Actinomycetota > Actinomycetes > Mycobacteriales > Micromonosporaceae > EFPC-2. The sequence goes on from DASRRF010000780.1 coordinate 985, forward strand.
GTCCTCACTTGTGAAGTAGATCCGTAGCATCCACCCAGCCTTCCCCCGGCTCGACGGGTCGGCCGACAGTAACAGCGGGCCGCCCGCGGCCGCCACGACATGGCTGCCGACGGGTAATGCGAACCCTCAGTAGGCATTGACATCGATTCATAGGTAGTACTAATGAAACTATGCATCTGAGCATCTTGTGTCGATGCTTATACGTTGACGCATAAGCAATAGGTAGTGATACTGCCTCGCATAGGTACGCGCTGATCACACAGATCATGTCTTGGTTATCTGTTCCCGGTTCCGCCGGTCATCCCCGGCATCCGCGGAAACCCCGGCGGCCCAGCCAAGCAAGGAGCCGCAATGGACTTCGGCTACTCACCGCGGTTGCGCGAGATTCAGCACCGCGCCGCCGGACTCGCCGAGAAATTCATGGCGTACGAACAGGCCTGTGAGGCCCGCGGCGGCCTACCTGCCGAGGATCTGGCCAGCGTGCGCAAGGACACCCTGTCCAGTGGGTTGCAGGCCATCAACATGCCGGTGCGGTGGGGCGGTGCCGGCCTGTCCTTCCTCGAGCAGGCAATCGTTCACGAAGAGCTCGGCAAACTGACCAACGGCTTGTGGGAGATGGTCTGGCGGCCGGCCAACGCGCTCGCCGCCGGCACACCGGAGCAGCGCGAACGCTGGCTGACGCCGTGCATCCGCGGTGTCCGTAGGGATGCTGTGGCCATTACCGAGCAAGACGCCGGATCCGATCCGCTGAGCCACGCGACCACGGCCGAACGGGTCGGCGACCGGTTCCGGTTGACCGGCGAGAAATGGTTCGTCACGTCTGGCGATCTCGCCGACTTCCTGCTGGTCCTGGCCACCGTGCCCGGCGAAGGCCCGACGATGTTCCTGGTCGACAAGGATCTGACCGGCGTGGCGGTCAAGCGCACGCCGCGGTACATGCACACGTTCGTGGTGGAGCACCCCGAGTTCACGTTCCACGACGTCGACCTCGGCCCGGAGACCGTACTGGGCGAGATCGGGCACGGCTACGAGCTCACCCGGGCCTGGTTCACCGCGGAACGGCTGCTGATCGGCGCGCGGGCGATCGGCGCGGCTGAACGGGCGCTGACGCTGGCCACCGACTGGGCGAGGCAGCGGGTGCAGTACGGCCAACCGATCATCGGATTCCAGCTGATCCAGCGGGGGTGACTCCTATCCCACGATCCGCCCGCGGCCGGGCGAGCAACAGGGTCCGATCTCTATCTCATGGACAGATATCGGCCTCGCTACACCACCCACGATCCGGCGTACATGTCGCTGCGAAGGGCGGTTGACCAACCGCGCTGATATCTGCACACGAGATAGAGATCGGGGGACGGCTGTCCTGACGCGTGGTGGCGGCCG
>DASRRF010000781.1:0-2953 GCA_035695905.1 Micromonosporaceae bacterium
CGGACGCGCTGGACCGCGCCCCGGCGCTGGCCGCCGAGGTCGAGGCCCGGCGGCTGGCCGCGTTCGGGTGAGTTAGCCCGGCACCGTTCCGGAGGCTGACGCGGACGGGGACGGCTTCGCCTTGCCGACGAAGATCTGCACCTTGGAGCCGATCGGCCGCAGCACGCCGGCCTTGGGCGAGGTATCGATGACCTTGTCCACCTGGTTCGGGTCCTCGGTGGACTGGTCCACCCGCTCGACCACGAAGCCGTCCTGCCGGAGCAGTGCCTCGGCGATGTCGGCGGTCTTGCCGCGCACGTCGGTGACCGCCTTCAGGTTCCCTTTCGACACCTTGACCGCGACCTCCGAGCCGTCCGGCACCTTCGTACCCGGGGGCGGCGTGGTCTCGATCACCGTGTCCTTCGGCTTGTCGCTGTCCACGTCCTGCAGCTTGGGTACCAGGCCGGCCGCCTTGATCTGCGCCTCGGCGTCCGCGCGCGGCAGGCCGACCACCCGGGGTACCTCGATGGAGGCCGGACCGCCGCAGACGTTGAGGGTCACCCGGGTGTTGGGGTCCACCTGGGAACCCTTCACCGGGGTCTGCTCGACCACCGCGTTCACCGCGCAGTCCCGCGCGTTGACGATCTTCGCCTCGGCGAGCAGCTTGTTCGCCTGCAGCTCGGCGACCGCGACGCTCTGCGGCTTGCCGACCACGTCCGGTACGGTCACCTTCTTCTGCTGGTTCGCCAGGATCAGCCCGGCGGTGAGCGCGACCACGGCCAGCACGCCGAGCGCGGAGAGTGCGGCGATCACCCAACCGGAGGCGCGCCGCCGCCGCGGGTCGGGTACCCGGGCCATCTGCCCGGTCCGCCCGGTACGCGGGCCGACCTGCGCTCGCGGTACGCCGACCGGGACCGTCGGGATGTCCTCCTCGCGCATCACCGGGGTGGCGTACACCGGCCGGCCGGCCGCCGCGCGCAACAGGTCGCCACGCATCTCCGCGGCGCTCTGGTACCGGTTCAGCGGGTTCTTCGCCAGCGCCTTGAGCACCACCGCGTCGATGTCCGGCGTGACATCCCGGTTCGACCCGCTCGGCGGCCGTGGATCCTCCCGTACGTGCTGGTAGGCGACGCTGACCGGGTTGTCGCCGACGAACGGGGGATGCCCGGTGAGCAGCTCGTAGAGTACGCAGCCGGTGGCGTACACGTCCGAACGCGCGTCCACCGCCTCGCCGCGGGCCTGTTCCGGGGACAGGTACTGCGCGGTGCCGATCACCGCGGAGGTCTGGGTCATCGTGGTGGCACCGCTGGCCAGTGCCCGCGCGATGCCGAAGTCCATCACCTTGACCTGGCCGTTCTGGGTGAGCATCACGTTGCCGGGCTTGATGTCCCGGTGGATGATGCCGTGCCGGTGGCTGAACTCCAGCGCCGCGCAGATGTCCGCGGTGATTTCCAGCGCGCGGCGCGGCATCAACCGGCCCTCGGCCGCCAAAACCTCCTTGAGGGTACGGCCATTGACGAACTCCATGATGATGTACGGCAGAGCCTCGCCGGTCGGCGCCCGCTCCTCGCCGGTGTCGTAGATCGCCACGATCGCCGGATGGTTCAGTGACGCCGCGTTCTGCGCCTCCCGGCGGAACCGCATCTGGAACGTGTCATCCCTGGCCAGGTCGGTGCGCAGCATCTTGATCGCGACATCGCGGCCGAGCCGGAGGTCCCGCCCCCGGTGAACCTCGGCCATTCCGCCATAGCCGAGCAGCTCGCCAACCTGGTACCTGCCACCCAGCAGGCGCGGCTGCGCACTCATCTCGTACGTCGTCCTCCGGTCATGGGTACGTCGTGATCAGCCTGTCGTACCCGATGGTCTGGGCCGAGACCGGGTTCCGGTCGAGCCATCCGTTGCCCTCCGCGCTCGACTTCTTCACCACGTACGCGATGAGTCCGGCGCACAACAGGATCGCCAGCGCGGCCGCCACGATCCCCAGCAACAGTAGGCCGCTGTGTCGCGGCGGCTGGGGCTGCGGTGGCCGGGGTACGCCGTACCCGTACGGCTGCGGGCCGGTCCAACCGCCCGGGGGCATGGGCTGGCGCGGCGGGATGGGCTGACGCGGCACCGGCTGGCTCGGTAGAGGCTGGCTCGGGCGTGGTGGGATTACCTGGGTCGGGCCGGCGGTGACCGGCATCGCCGTGGCCGGTGCGGGAGACAGCGGCGCCGGGGGTACCGATGTCGGAATGCCGGGCGACCCGGTGGCCGGCGAGGACGGGACCGGCGGCACCGACACCGACGTACCGGCCGGACCGGTGGCCGGCTGGCCCACGGTCCCCGGACCCGAGTAACCCGCGGCGGAAGCGCCGAGGGTAGCCGCCGCCTGCCGGGACACCGCGGCCAGCGTCGCCGCGTTGGGCCAGCGGGCGGCCGGGTCCTTGGACATCGCACGCTCCACAATGGACCGTACGATCGGCGGGATGTCCCCGGGCAGCGGACGGGGTACCTCGCGGACGTGCTTGAGCGCGATTTCCAGCGGGTTCTCGCCCTCGAACGGGCGGTGCCCGGCCAGGCACTGGTACGCGACCACACCGAGCGAGTAGAGGTCCGACGCGGGCGTCGCGACGCTGCCCGCGGCCTGCTCCGGCGAGATGTACGACGCGGTACCGAGCACCGATCCGGCCGCGGTGAGCTGCCCGACCATGGCCGACCGGGCGATCCCGAAGTCAGTGAGCACGAGCGTGCCGTTCGGCCGTACCAGTAGGTTTCCGGGCTTCACGTCGCGGTGCACGATCCCCCGGTCGTGCGCGGCCTGCAGCGCGTCGGCGGCCTGCGCGACCAGCGCCATGGTCCGCGCCGGGGTGAGCCGGCCGACCCGGCCGAGGGTACGGGACAGCGCGTCGCCCTCCACGTACTCCATCACCAGATAAGCAACCGACTGGTCGCTGCCGTAGTCGTAGATGTCCACCACGCCGGGATGGTTGATGGT
>DASRRF010000782.1:0-2879 GCA_035695905.1 Micromonosporaceae bacterium
CGGGCCGCGCCGAGCGCGCCCCAGATGATGCCGTACCGCGCCTCGGTCAGGCAGGACAGCGGCGCCTTCAGCCCGTCCGCCCCGGGCAGCAGCGCGTCGGCCGGCAGCCGTACCTCGTCGAGGGTGATCTCGCCGGTGGACGACGCGCGCAGCGACAGCTTGCGCTTGATCTCACGGGTACCCACCCCGGGAACGTCCATCGGCACGATGAAGCCGCGCAGCCCGCCGTCGGTCTGCGCCCAGACCACGGCCAGGTCGGCGATCGGCGCGTTCGTGATCCACATCTTGCCGCCGCGCAGCACCCAGCCGTCGCCGTTGCGGTCCGCCCGGGTACGCATGGACGCCGGGTCGGAGCCGTGGTCGGGCTCGGTCAGCCCGAAGCACCCGATCAGCTCGCCGGAGGCCATCCGGGGCAGCCAGCGCTCCTTCTGCTCCTCGGAGCCGTACCGCCAGATGGCGTACATCGCCAGCGAGCCCTGCACCGAAACCAGCGATCGGACTCCCGAGTCGGCCGCCTCCAGCTCCAGGCAGGCCAGCCCGTACGCGACGGCGGTCGCGCCGGCACAGCCGTACCCGGTCAGATGCATGCCCAGAAGGCCGAGCTTGCCGAAGTCCGCGGCCAGGATGCGGGCCGGCACCTCACCGCGCTCGTACCAGTCCGCCACGTGTGGCCGGACCTTCTCGTCGACCACCTGGCGGACCACCGCCCGGATGGCCAACTCCTCCTCGGAGTGCAGTGCGTCGATGTCAAGCAGGTCGAGAGGGTGCGTGCGGCTGGTCACGCCGGTAAGACTAGAACGCGGGCGTGGATCTGCTCGCGGCGCTGCAACGCCGCCCGCAGCGCGCGGTGCAGCCCATCCTCCAGGTAGAACCCGCCGTTCCACTGGACGACGTGCGGAAACAGGTCGCCGTAGAACGTCGAGTCCTCGGCGAGCAGCTTGTCCAGGGCGAGCTCACGCTTGGTCGTGATGAGCTGGTCCAGCCGGATCGGGCGGGGCGGGATCTCGGCCCACTGCTTCATGGTCATGCCGTGGTCGGGGTACGGCCGCCCGTCCCGGACCGCTTTGAAGATCACGACGCGTTCGCCCCCTTCCCCTACGCGCCCTGCTGGACCCGTGCCAGCCTAGCGACCTCGTGCGACATCGGGTTTCACGGCGTATGTCGCATTCCCGGCAATCCGCTTTGGCATCATGAGCCCCAGGCGCCCCGATGGGCAACAGTTTGCACCGGTATCCGACCCCGCTTCAGCGACGGAGACCTGCGGTCCGGCCGGCGGTACCCGACCGTCAGCGCACCGATCGGGGTGAACTCCTCGGGCACCCCGAAGGCTGCCCGGTAGCCGGCGGTGAAGTCCGGCGGGATCCCGAAGAAGCAGGCGCCGAGCCCCTCGTCCACCGCGGTCAGCAGCATCAGCAGGGCCGCGAAGCCGGCGTCGATGTGCCAGAACGGGACCGGCCAGCGCGCCTCGTCCCGGTCAACCCAGCCCTTGTCCGGCGCCGCGTACCGGTCCAGGTACGCGTCCCGGTGTGAGTGGGGTACGACGATGAGCGGCGCGTTTCGCATCCCGGCGAGCCAGGAATCCATCTGCTCCTCGCCGGACGTGGTGGCCGCCCAGAACCGCTCGCGCTGGTCCGGCTCGTCGAGCACAAGAAATGCCCAGCCCTGCGAGAAGCCGGCCGACGGTGCATGGATCGCGTGCTCCAGCAGCCGGTCGACCATCTCGGCCGGCACCGATCGGTCCGGATCGTAGTTGCGGACCATCCGCCGGCGCCGGACCACGTCACGAAACTCCATCCAAGCCTCCAAGACTCGTACGGATGCCCCAGCTGCCGTACCAGGTGTCGCCCGGGCGCAGCGCGACCACGTCCCGCCCGGAGCGGAACGCGTCCGGCGGGCAGGTCATCGGCTCGACCGCCACCGACCGGCGCATCCGCGCGCCCAGCAACGCATCGCCGGTGTAGACCTGCCACCACCGGAACGCTTCATCCGCCCACACGTCGACGGTTGCCAAAGCGTCCACAGTAGACAGCCGCACCGTAGACCGGGCCGCCTCGTCCCGCTCGACGTCCCCGAACCCCATGTCCAGGGCGGTACGGCCGATCGGCCGCAGCACCGTGTAGTCGAAGTCCCCACCGGCCACCCGGGCCGCGCCGATCGGCAGCAGCCGGGCGTCGAGCAACAGCCGGTTACGCGCGGGTACCCGCAGCAGCAGCTCGTCCGGCACCGTACCGGGCAGCCTCAGGTACGGGTGCACGCCGAGCCCGAACGGCGCGGTCGAGCTACCGAGGTTGCTGGCTTCGTGCCGGGCCGCCAGCCCATCCGGCCCGACCGACCACACCGTACGCAACCGCAGCGGCCACGGGTACCCGGGCTGTGGCGGCGGCAGGCACTCAACGGTCACAGTGGACTCCGAACGCTCCACAAGGGACCATCGCAGCCAGGACACCAGGCCGTGGATCGCGTTGTGCCGGGCCGGTTCGGTCAGCGGGAGCTGGTACGTCGCGCCGTGGAAGGTGTAGCGCCCGTCGCGGACCCGGTTCGGCCACGGGGCCAGCACCTGTCCCGCCGAACCGGGGCAGACCTCGCCCGCCGCGTACCCGTCCACTATGGACTGGCCGGCTACCTCGTACACCCGCAAGCCCCCACCCACCTCGACCACGACGGCGCGGTGGCCATCGGCCTCGATCTGCCATTGGCTGCCGGACGGGAGGGTCTCCATGAAGAGCGACCCTACCGCGATGAATACCGCGACAGCGCCGGGAACGCGACCGCGACGAGTACGGCGACCACCGCGGCCGCGATCCCGCCGGTCACCCAGGAGAACGTGGTACCCCAGGCCGCGGCCATCGCGCCGGCCCGCAGGTCGCCCAGGCGCGGGC
>DASRRF010000783.1:0-2243 GCA_035695905.1 Micromonosporaceae bacterium
GTACCTGCACCGCGAGGGCGGCGCCGAGTCCGCCGACGGGTACTGCCGCCCGTTCGACGCGATGGCCACCGGCACGGTGTGGGGAAGCGGCGGCGGAGCGGTGCTGCTCAAGCGGTTGGACGACGCGATCGCCGACGGCGACCACATCCGCGCGGTCGTGCTCGGCAACGCCATCAACAACGACGGCGCCGGCAAGGTCGGCTTCACCGCGCCGAGCGTGGCCGGGCAGGCCGCGGCGATCGCGAACGCACTGGCCGCCGCGGACGTGGATCCGCGTACGGTCAGCTACGTCGAGGCGCACGGCACCGCGACCGCGCTGGGCGACCCGATCGAGGTCGCGGCGCTGACATCGGTGTTCGGCCGGGGCACCGCGGATCGCCAGTGGTGCGCGCTCGGCTCGGCCAAGTCCAACATCGGCCACCTCAGCCAGGGCGCCGGCGTGGCGGGCCTGATCAAAACCATTCTCTCAATGGAGTACGGAGTCCTGCCGGCGACCCTCGGGTTCACCAAGCCTAACCCGGCGATCGACCTTGCGGCGAGCCCGTTCTACGTCAACGCCACACTGTCCACCTGGGAGTCCGCGGGACCGCGCCGGGCCGGGGTCAGCTCGTTCGGCATCGGCGGCACCAACGCACACGTGGTGCTGGAGCAGGCTCCGGTACCCGGCGCAGGTACGCCGGTCGCGCGGCCGGCGTACCTGCTGCCGGTCTCGGCCGGGTCGGCCGCGGCGCTGGACCGGGCCGCCGGGCGGCTCGCCGACCACCTGTCCGGCTCGATCGATCTGCCGCTGGCGGATGTCGGGTACACCCTGCGGGCCGGACGGGTGGCCCACCCGCACCGGACCGCGGTGGTGGCCGGCTCCACGGCCGACGCGGTGATCGCGCTGCGCCAGACCAAACGGAGACTGACCGGGGTGGCCGGCGCGGCGCCGCGGCTGGTGTTCCTGTTTCCCGGGCAGGGTGCGCAGTACGCCGGGATGGGCGCCGAACTGTACGCGCACGAGCCGGTCTTCGCCGCCGCAGTCGACCGCTGCCTGGCGGAGCTGGACGGCTCGGTCCGCGAGGCACTGTTGGGCGCCGACGACGAGATGCTGGCCCGCACCGAGCTCGCCCAGCCCGCACTGTTCACTGTGGAGTACGCGCTGGCCCAGCTGTGGCGGTCCTGGGGAGTACAACCGTCCACAATGGTGGGACACTCGATCGGCGAGTACGTCGCGGCCACCCTGGCCGGCGTGTTCGACCTGCCCAGCGCGCTCCGGCTGGTGGCCGAGCGCGGCCGGCTCATGCAGCGCGTGCCGGCCGGTGCGATGCTGGCGGTCTCGGCACCGGCCGAGCGGATCGGCGCCGAGCTGCCGGCCGGACTGTCGATGGCAGCGGTGAACGGTCCCGGCGCCTGCGTGGTCTCCGGCCCGGTCGAGGAGGTACAGCGGTTCGCCGCGGCCCTGTCCAGGGTCGCCGCCCGGCGGCTGCGGACATCGCACGCGTTCCACTCGGCGATGATGGACCCGATCCTCGCGGAGTTCGAGGCCGCGGTGGCGGCCGCCCGGCCGTGCCCGCCGCGGTTGCCGTTCCTGTCCAACCGGACCGGTGCGCCGATCACCACGGAGCAGGCCGTTGACCCCGGGTACTGGGCCGGTCAGCTGCGCGGGACGGTGCGCTTCGGCGACTGCGTGGCCCGGGCGCTGACCGACGGGCCGGCACTGTTCCTGGAGTGCGGCCCGGGTCGCCAGCTGTCCGGCCTGGCCTGGATGCAGATCCCGCGCGATGCCCCGCCGCCGGTACACAGCCTGCCCGGACCGTCCGAAAGGGACGGTGACGTGGTGACCTGCTACACCGCCGCGGGTCGACTGTGGACGTACGGGGTGGACCTCGACCCGCAGGCCGGTGGTGGGCCGGCCCGCCGGGTACCGCTGCCGGGTTACCCGTACGAGCGCACCCGGCACTGGATCGAACCCGATGCCCCATCGACCGCCGAGCCACTGACCCGCCCGCGGCTGCCGCTGGACGAGTGGTTCAGCGTCCCCGGATGGCGGCGGCTACCACCCATCCTGGCCCTTGACCTGCCGTCCGCCGCGGTTGTGTTCACTGTGGACACCGGGCTCGCCGCCCGGCTGCGCCAGGCCGGGGCGGACGTGGTGACGGTGGCGCCGGGCGAGGCGTACGGCCGGTCGCCCGGCGGCTACACGATCCGCGCCGACCAACCCGGCGACTACGCCGCGCTGGTCGACGACCTCGGCCCGGCGC
>DASRRF010000784.1:0-2939 GCA_035695905.1 Micromonosporaceae bacterium
TGGTCGGCCGCAGCAGCTCGGTCACCCCGATCTGGAACAGCAGCAGGGCCACGATGACGAACGCGGGCGGCGCCATGTTGGAGAACCGCTCACCGGGTACGCCGACCATCGACGGCGGGTAGAGGCCGGAGAAGACGAGCCCGACCAGGCCGAACAGGCCGCCCCAGAGCAGCGCCCAGTCGGTTCGCCGGGGCGCCTCGACGACCGTGGCGTAGAAGAAGCCGGCCTGGTGCGCCAATCCCCAGACCAGCACCATGTTGATCCAGGCCAGGCCGTCGTGGCCGTACCGGAAACGCAGGATGTCCACGCACATCGCCGCGCCGGCGAGCCAGATCAGCGCGATCATGCCGTACCGGCGGTGCAGCCACAACGCGACCGGGAGCAGCGCGATCAGCATGAGGTAGACGGCGAGAAACCACAGTGGACTGACCACGAGCTTGACCGCGCGGCCGACCCAGTCCCAGCCGAAGTATGCCTGCGCGGCCGCGCCGAGGGTGAGCCAGGTGACCAGCAGCAGGCCGGCGGGCACGGCCAGCTGGCGGATCCGCCGCCACACGAACGGCGCGATGCCCACGCCCCGGCGCTGCGCGCGCGTCCAGGACTGCAGGTGGACGAAGCCGCCGATGTAGAAGAACAGCGGCATCACCTGCAGCAGCCAGGTAGCCAGCCAGAAACCGCGGGTGAAGCCGAGCGGGCTGGTGGCTCGCGGGCCGCCGTTCCAGTACAGGATCGTGAACGCCCAGTGCCAGACCACCACCACGATCAGGCTGATCGCGCGCAGCCAGTCCACGTAGGCGTCGCGTCCCGGGCTCTGGGGCTGCGCTGAGGTCATGGCCGGCAGGATGCCAGAGGATCCCGGTTCCGGCTACGCCTAGCGGAGCTGGGGTGCCACCTCGGCCGCGATCGTGTCCAGGTGGTCGAGGTCGGTCAGGTCGATGATCTGCAGGAAGACCCGGGTGGTACCCAGCTCGCCGAACTGTCCGAGCTGGTCGACCACCTGCGCCGGGGTACCGAACAGCGGCGGCGTACGGCCGATCGCCTCGGCCCGCTTGCGCGCGTCGGACTCGGTCCGTCCACATGCGACAGTGTTGGCGATGGACAGGACCAGCGGCGCGCGGCCGGCGTCCCGGCCGACCCGCTCGCAGGCGGCCGCGACCCGCTCGAAGGCCTCCCCGGTCATCTCCAGCGTGCCGAAGCCGACGTTGAACTCGTCCGCGTACCGGGCGGCCAGTTCGGGCGTACGCCGCCGGCCGTGCCCGCCCACGATGATCGGTGGACCGGGGGTCTGCACCGGCTTCGGTAGCGCCGGTGAGTCAACGAGGTCGTAGTACCCGCCGCGGAACGTGAACCGCTCGCCGGGTGGCGTACCCCACAGGCCGGTGATGATGGCCAGCTGCTCGCTGAGCCGGTCGAAGCGCTCGCGCATCGGCGGGAACGGGATGCCGTACGCGGTGTGCTCGGCCTCGTACCAGCCGGCGCCCAGTCCCAGCTCGACCCGGCCGCCACTCATCTGGTCCACCTGCGCGGCACTGATCGCGAGCACGCCCGGCAGCCGGAACGTAGCCGAGGTGACCAGCGTGCCGAGCCGGATCCTCGACGTCTGCACGGCGAGCGCGCCGAGCGTCACCCAGGAGTCGGTCGGCCCGGGCAAGCCGTCCCGCGAACCCATGGTGAGGAAGTGGTCCGACCGGAAGAACGCCTCGAAGCCGAGGTCCTCGGCGTGCTGGGCGACGCGCAGCAGATCCTGGTACGACGCGCCGAGCTGAGGTTCGGTGAAGATGGCCAGCCGCATGGGCTCCACCTTGTCACGCCGATCGGCAACCCGCAGGCCGGCCTACCGCGCCCGCCCGGCCCGGGCCGCCCCGCGCCGGCCCGGACCGTGCCCGATGGCACTGCGCCCTAGTTGGGCAGGCAGAGGCAGAACGGGTGGCCGGCCGGATCGGCGTACACCCGGAAGCTCTTGCCCGGCTGATGGCCGAACTTCGTCGCGCCGAGCCGCAGTGCGACCTCCTCCGCGGCGTCGAGGTCGGCGACCTCGAGGTCGAGGTGGTACTGCATCGACGAGGCCGGATCGGGCCAGGTCGGCGCGGTGTGCCCCGGCGCCCGTTGGACACACAGCTCGGTCGCGCCGTCCGGGCCGGCGAGGGTGACCCACTCGTCGTCCTTGTCCGTGACGGTCATCCCGGTCAGCTCCCGATAGAACTCGGCGAGCTTGGCGGGGTCGGCGGCCTCCAGCACGATCGCGGTTATCCGGGCAACACCGGTCATGTCAGTCTCCCTTCGGTAACCTTCGAACGCACTTTACCGGTTACACGCCGGCGCGCAACCCTGTTATCCGCGCAGCCGCAGCCCGCGGGGGGTGGCCCGGAATCCGGCGGCGGTGAGCGCGTCGGCCAGCGCCGACCCGTGTACCGCGGCGCCGTCCGCCCGCTCCACCGAGAGCGCGCCGAGCGCCCCGGCGTGCACCACGTCCGCGAGCGCCTTGGCCGCTCCGGTCAGTACATCTGGATCGTCCACGTAGGACAGTAGGGTGCGCCCGCCGCGCTCGACGTAGAGCACCAGGTCCCCGTCGACGAGGACGACCAGCGCGCCGGCCTTGCGCCCGGCCCGGTGCCCGGTGGCGGTGGACGTACCCGCCGCGCCATCGCCGGAGTCCACCGCCCGTTCGGGCCAGGGCAGCGCCGCGCCGTACGGGTTGGCCGGGTCGGTCGCGGCGAGCACCAACGCCGTACCACGCCCCTGCTCGGCCGCGTTGGCACGTAGCCGGTCCACCGCGCCCGGCACCGCGAACTGTGCCGCGCCGAGCCCCTCGACGAAGTAGCCGCGCCGGGCGGCACCGCGCTCCTCCAGCGCGGCGAGTACCGGGTAGACCGCGGCGAACCCGCCCGGGTTCCCCTCGGCCGCCACCGCGCCCCGGGTGACCACGCCGTGCCGGTCCA
>DASRRF010000785.1:0-6716 GCA_035695905.1 Micromonosporaceae bacterium
TGACTACCTTTGTCAGGTGGACTTCGACGCGTACGCCAGAACCGCGGTTGAACTTGTCAATGTGCGGCTGGACGACCTCGGCGACCTGAAGGGACTCTTCGGCTCCGACTCGTGGATGGTGCAGGAGGCTACGGACCGCGACGTCGCGGTCTTCCGCCGGGCGCAGAAGCGCCTGCGGGACGTCTTCGAGCTCGGCACCGCCGGCCGGGACGCCGAAGCGGTGACCGCGTTGAACGCGCTGCTGGAAGCGTTCCCGACGCAGCCCCGCATCTCCGGGCACGACTCGAACGACTGGCACATGCACATCACCAGCCGCGGCGCGTCGATCAGCGCCGAGTACCTGGCCGGCGCGGTGTGGGGGCTGTCGGTGTGGCTGTGCCAGTACGGCAGCGCGCGGTTCGGCGTGTGCGCCGACGAGCGGTGCGGCAACGTCTACCTGGACACGTCGTCCAACTGCTGCCGGCGATTCTGCTCGGAACGCTGCGCCACGCGGTCACACGTCGCGGCGCACCGGGCCCGCAAACGCGCCGCGCTGGAGCCCGCGCTCATCTGACCCGCCGCGCGCGCCCGAAGACAGGTGGGCGCGCGCGAACGCGAGCGCCTCGGCCAGGTCGGCCTCGCGTACCGCCCGGCTGCCCGCCCGGCGGGTGGACACCTCGACCGCGACCGACCCGGCGAAACCGCGGGCGCCCAGCGACTCGAGCAGCGCCGCGCACGGCTGGGTGCCGCGACCGGGCACCAGGTGCTCGTCCCGCGCCTCGCCGGTCCCGTCGCCGAGGTGGACATGGGCCAGGGCCGGACCCATCGCGTCGGCCATCGTCAGGGCGTCACCCCGGGCGGCCGCGCAATGCGAGAGATCCAACGTGTACGCCGCAAAGCCTGCCGCGGTGGGATCCCAGCCGGGCGAGTAGATGACCAGCTCGCGGCCGGCCATCCGGACCGGGTACATGTTCTCCACCGCGATCCGGACCGACGGGTGCTCGCCGGCCAGCTTCTCCAGCCCCGCGGCGAAGCCACGGGCGTAGTCGCGCTGCCAGGTGAACGGCGGGTGCACCACGACCGTACCGGCGCTGAGCGACTCGGCGAGCTCCACCGCGCGGCGCAGCCGCTCCCACGGGTCCGGGCTCCAGACCCGCTGCGTGACCAGCAAGCACGGGGCGTGCACCGAGCGCACCGGCACCCGGTAGTGCTCGGCGAGTCCGCGTAGCGCACCGGCGTCCTGGCTGACCGCGTCCGTCCAGACCATCACTTCGAGGCCGTCGTAGCCCAGGCCGGCCGCCAGCTCGAAGGCGGCGGCGGTCGGCTCGGGGAACACCGACGAACTGGACAGCAGGACCGGAACCTGACGCAACGAACTCACCACGCCAGCGTAGACCCGGCGGCGCAAGGTTCTACGAAGCGTCCAGGCGGCGCAGAATCACCCCTTCGCGCAGCGCCCACGGGCAGATGTGCACCTCGGCGACGTTGAGCCGGCGCAGCGTTGCCTCGGCCACCACGGCGCCCGCGAGCAGCTGGTCGGCCCGGCTGGCGCTGACGCCTTCGAGCTGGGCGAGCGCGTCCAGCGGGATGTGCCGGACGAACCCGAGGACCTGCCGCAGCCCGATCGCGGACAGCCGCCGGGGTTCGTACAGGCCGGCTGCCGACGGCGCCGCGCCGGCGAGCCGGGCCAGCGTACGGAACGTCTTCGAGGTGGCCACCGGACGCTCCCACCCCGGCCCGGTGAGCTTGTCCACCACCGGGTCCAGCGTGGCCTCCACGTACTCGGTCAGCCGCTGCACCGCCGCGGCGGACGGCGACCGGTCGGTGGACAGGTCGAGGAACCGCCGGGTCAGCCGGCCGGCACCGAGCGGCACCGAGAGCGCAACGTCCGGGTTCTCGTCGAGCCCGCTGGCGATTTCCAGCGAACCGCCGCCGATGTCGAGGTTGAGCAGCCGGCCGGCGGACCACCCGAACCACCGGCGTACCGCGAGGAACGTCATCCGCGCCTCGTCTTCGCCGGGTAGCACGCGCAGGTCCACGCCGGTCTCCTTGCGTACCCGGGCAAGCACCTCCGCCGAGTTCGCCGCGTCCCGTACCGCCGAGGTCGCGAACGCGAGCAGGTCCTCGGTGCGGTGCCGCTCGGCCGCCGCGCGGGCGCCGGCAACGGCAGCCACCAACGCGTTCGCCCCCGCCTTGCTGAGCCGGCCGTCCGGGCCGATCTGCTCGGCCAGCCGGAGCACGTCCTTCTCCGAATGCGCCGGCCACGGGTGCGCTCCGCGGTGCGCGTCGACGACCAACAAGTGCACCGTGTTGGAGCCGACGTCGAGCACGCCCAGTCGCATGCCTACACGCTATGCGCTAGTGGCCGGCGTACGCTGGCGTAGTGCCCGCGAAGACGCAGGTCCACGTGCTCGTGGACGCGCCCGATGATCCCCGCTCCCGCGAAGTAAACCTCGACTTCCCCCGCGAGTGGATCGAGTTCACCGATCCGGCCGACGCCGACCAGGTCATCCGGGCCGACCTGACCTGGCTGCTGTCCCGCTGGACCTGCGTGTTCGGCGGGGCGTGCCACGGCATCATCCGCGGTCGCGCGAACGAGGGCTGCTGCTCGCACGGCGCGTTCTTCACCGATGACGACGACGAGAAACGGGTACGCGGCGCGGTCAAGAAGCTCACCCCGGAGACGTGGCAGCACTACCGGCGCGGCTTCAAGCAGTACACCGAGATGGACACGATCGACGGCAAGAACCCGGCCCGGCGGACCGCCACTCAGGAGGCCGGCCCGTGCGTGTTCCTCAACGACGCGGACTTCCCCGGCGGTGGCGGGTGCGCGCTGCACGGCCAGGCCCTGCGCGACGGGGTACACCCGCTGGAGTACAAGCCCGATGTCTGCTGGCAGTTGCCGATCCGCCGGGATCAGGAGCGGACCAAGCGCCCGGACGGCACGAAGGTGCTGCTGACCGTGATCACCGAGTTCGACCGGCGCGGCTGGGGCTCGGGCGGGCACGACCTGGACTGGTGGTGCACCTCGTCACCCGAGGCACACGTCGGAGCAAAGGCCCTTTACCAGGAGTACGAGGCGGAGCTGACCGCGCTGATCGGCAAGCCGGCGTACGCCAAGCTGGCCGAGCTGTGTGCGGCCCGCGCCCAGCGAGGAATGGTCGCCCCGCACCCGGCGACCCCGGCCCGGCGCACCCGCGCCCCTCGTCAGTCCTCGCCCGACTGAAGATGTGAGGCCGGCGCCGGAACTACGGCTCGAACTTGTAGCCCAGGCCGCGCACGGTGACGATGTAGCGCGGGGTGGACGGTTCCGGTTCGATCTTCGAGCGCAGCCGCTTCACGTGTACGTCAAGGGTCTTCGTGTCACCGACGTAGTCCGCGCCCCACACCCGGTCGATCAGCTGGCCCCGGGTCAGTACCCGGCCGGCGTTGCGCAGCAACAACTCCAGCAGCTCGAACTCCTTGAGCGGCAGCGGGACGGCGTCCCCGCCCACGGTCACCACGTGCCGCTCGACGTCCATCCGTACCGGGCCGGCGCTCAGCGTCGGGGTCATCAGCTCGGCGGCCTCGGTGGTCTGCCGGCGCAGTACGGCCCGGATCCGGGCGACCAGCTCGCGCGGCGAGTACGGCTTCGTCACGTAGTCGTCGGCGCCGATTTCCAGCCCGACCACCTTGTCGATCTCGCTGTCCCGCGCGGTGACCATGATGATCGGTACCGCCGACTTCTGCCGTAGCTGACGGCAGACCTCGGTACCGGACCTCTCCGGGAGCATCAGGTCGAGCAGCACGATGTCCGCGCCGCTGCGGTCGAACTCGGTCAGCGCCGAGGTGCCGGTGGCCGCGACGGAGACCTCGAAGCCCTCCTTGCGCAGCATGTACGACAGGGCGTCGGAGAACGACTCCTCATCCTCGACTACCAGCACACGTGCCACTCAGCTTCCCTTCGGTACGGTCGGCCCCGCGCCGATCTCAATCGACTCGGGTAGCGGGAGCGGGGCATCCGGTGGGCGTGCGGGCAGCCGCAGGGTGAACGTCGAGCCGGCCCCCACGGTGCTGGACACCTCGACCCGCCCGCCGTGGTTCGTCGCGATGTGCTTGACGATCGCCAGCCCGAGCCCGGTACCGCCGGTGGCCCGCGATCGGGCCCGGTCGGCGCGGTAGAAGCGCTCGAACAGCCGGTCCAGTTCATGAGACGCGATTCCCATGCCCTGGTCGATCACCGCCAGCGCCACCATGCCGTCCCCGCTGTCCTCGCCGGCCGAGACGCTGACCGTGACCCGGCTGCCCTCGGCCGAGTACGCGATCGCGTTCTCCACCAGGTTCGCCACCGCGGTGGCCAGCTGGGAGTCGCTGCCGTACACGGTCAGCCCGCGTACCCCGACGACCCCGACCTCGATGTCCTTGGCGGACGCGGCGGTACGGGTCCGGTCCAGGACGTCGGCCACCACCCAGTCCACGGATACCGGTTCGAGCGCGGGCAGCGGATCGGCCCCCTGCAGCCGGGTCAGCTCGATCAGCTCGCTGACCAACCGGCCGAGCCGGTCCGACTCCATGTGGATCCGGTCGGCGAAGCGGCGCGCCGCGGCCAGGTCGTCCTGCGCCGAGGTCTCCCCCTCGGCCACCGAGGTCGCGTCCAGCAACGCCTCGGAGAGCAGTTGCAGCGCACCGATCGGGGTCTTCAGCTCGTGGCTCACGTTCGCCACGAAGTCGCGCCGGACCCGGGCTACCCGGTGCGCCTCCGTCACGTCCGCCGCCTCGATCGCCACGTAGCCGCCGCCGAGCCCGACCGCGCGCAGGTGCACGCCAACCGCGTCGTCGCCGGTACTCTCCTCCTGCCCGCGCGGCAGGTCCAGCTCGACCTCCCGGCGGATCCCGGTACGGCGTACCTGGCCGGCCAGGGTACGGACGATCGGGTGGGCGTCCGGGTTGCCCAGTCCGGCACCGGCCCGCAGCAGCCCGAGCGCCCGCGCGGCCGGGTTGACCAGCACCGGTGCGTCCTCGGCGTCCAGCACGACAACCCCGACCCGCAGCGAGTCCAGGCTCTTGCGCGCCAGCCCGGCGAGCTGGTCATCCGCGGCGCTCAGCAGACCTCCCGGTGCGTACGGGCGGGCGCCGGTAGCATGCCGCCGGCGGCGGACGATACCGATGACGGCACCGGCACCGGCGACCAGTCCGGCCGCGGCGGCTCCCACGGCGAGCGCCCATTCCACGAAACGATCGTAGGTCGATTGTTAACCGGCCGATCACGCACAGATGGACAAACCTCACGTTCGCCGGTGTTCGTCGGCTAATATTCACCGGTCGGCCCGGCTTCGTTCACCGCAGTTCACCGCGGGGATGCCGGACCGCCCTATCGTGGCGAGACCATGCCGACCCGCCGGAAGTGATCATGCGCGCTGAGTTCCAGACCGACCTGCTGGAGGTCGGTCACCTGCTGGTCTCCATGGCCGAAGCGGTACGCGCGGCGATGCGTAAGGCCACCGACGCACTGCTCGGCGCCGACCTGGCCGCGGCCGAGGCGGTCATCGCCCGGGATGCCGAGATCGACACTCTCTACCGGGAGGTGGAGGACAAGGTCCAGCAGGTGCTCGCCCGGCAGGCACCGGTCGCGAGTGATCTTCGTCTCGTGGTGACCGCGCTGCATGTGGCCGGGGACCTGGAACGGATGGGCGACCTCGCCGAGCACGTGGCCCGTACCGCCCGCCGCCGGCACCCGGCCCAGGCCGTACCCGCGGAGCTGCACCCGGTGGTGGCCGGGATGGCCGCCGTCGCGGACCGGATCGCCGGCAAGATCACCGCCGTACTCTCCACCCCGGACGTGGTGCAAGCCGCCGAGCTGGAACGCGACGACGACGCGATGGACGACCTGCACCGCGAGCTCTTCGTGGTGCTGCTCGGCCCGGACTGGTCGCACGGCGTGGAGGCCGCGGTCGATGCCGCACTGCTCGGCCGGTTCTACGAGCGGTACGCCGACCACGCGGTGAACGCCGGCAAGCACGTCATCTACCTGGTCACCGGCTCCCCGCTGCGCTAGCCGGCGCCGGCTCCGCCGACGCGGGCGGCCTAGCGGCCCTGGGCGGCCACGGCGGCGGCGGCTTCGGCGGCGGCTGTCGGGTCCAGGTAGGCGGAGCGAAGCGGGCGCAGGGTGGCCGGGTCGAGGTCGTAGCGCAGCGGGATGCCGGTCGGGATGTTCAGCTCGGCGATCGCCTCGTCGGTGATCCCGTCCAGGTGCTTGACCAGCGCGCGCAACGAGTTCCCGTGCGCGGCGACCAACACCGTACGGCCCAGCCGCAGGTCCGGCACGATCGCGTCGTACCAGTACGGCAGCACCCGCGCGAGCACATCCTTGAGGCATTCGGTGCGCGGCATGAGTTCGGGCGGCAGCGCCGCGTAGCGCGCATCGCCGAGCTGTGACCATTCGTCGTCGTCGGCGATCGGTGGCGGCGGGGTGTCGTACGACCGCCGCCACAGCATGAAC
This sequence comes from Micromonosporaceae bacterium, assembly GCA_035695905.1. Lineage (GTDB taxonomy): Bacteria > Actinomycetota > Actinomycetes > Mycobacteriales > Micromonosporaceae > EFPC-2. Next base: position 6,458 of record DASRRF010000785.1, read on the forward strand.
CGCTCTTCCCCGTACACCTGCAGGGTTTGCTTTTTGTTCTTGCCCTGCAACGCGCCGTAGTGCCGCTCGTTGAGCCGCCACGAGCGGCGTACCGGAATCCAGTGCCGGTCGCAGGCGTCCAGCGACAGTTCGGCGGTGCGGATCGCCCGGCGCAGCACCGAGGTGTGTACCACGTCCGGCAGCAGGTCGTGCGAGACGAGCAGGGCGCCACCGCGGCGCGCCTCGTCCTCGCCGCGGCCGGTCAGGTCCACGTCGACCC
>DASRRF010000786.1:0-7325 GCA_035695905.1 Micromonosporaceae bacterium
GTAACGACGAGGACGGGTTCTTCTCGATGTAGGAGACGGCGTCGCCGACGGTCTTGAGGGTCGGCAGTTCCTCGTCCGGGATCTTCACGCCGAACTTCTCCTCGGCGGCCACCACAACCTCGACCATCGACAGCGAATCGACGTCCAGGTCGTCGGTGAACGACTTCTCCTCGGCAACGTCGTCGGGGCTCACCCCGGCGACCTCTTCGAGAATCTCGGCCAGGCCGGCGGTGATGTCGTCACGGGTCATCTGTGTTTCGTCCCTTCGGGGTTGGTGGGTTACGGGCAACGGACGACTTGTCCGGCGTACGTGAGGCCGCCGCCGAAGCCGAAGAGCAGGACCGGGGCGCCCGAGGACACCTCGCGCCGCTCGACCAGCTTCGACAGGGCCAGGGGCACACTCGCGGCCGACGTGTTGCCGGACTCGACGATGTCCTTGGCGATGACCGCATTCACTGCGCCCAGCTTGCGGGCGAGCGGCTCGATGATGCGCAGGTTCGCCTGGTGCGGTACGAAGGCGGCCAGCTCGCCGGGGCGTACGCCGGCCCGGTCGCAGGCCTCGCGGGCCAGCGGGGCGAGCACCGTGGTGGCCCACCGGAACACGGTCTGGCCGTCCTGCTCGATGTACGGGCGCCAGCCCTCGATCCGCAGTGCGGCGCCCTTCTCCGGGTCGCTGCCCCAGACGACCGGGCCGATGCCGGGCTCGTCCGCGCCGGTCACCACGGCCGCACCGGCCGCGTCGCCGAACAGTACGCAGGTCGAGCGGTCCGTCCAGTCGGTCAGGTCGGAGAGCTTCTCGGCGCCGATGACCAGGGCGTTGCGCGTCGCGCCGGCCCGGATCGCGTGGTCCACAGTGGCCAGTCCGTACGAGAAGCCGGAGCAGGCGGTGTTCAGGTCGTACGCCGCGGGTGCGGCGATGCCCAGCCGGTGGGCGACCCGGGTGGCCACGTTCGGGCACCGGTCCACCGACGAGCAGGTCGCCACCACGACCGTGTCGATGTCGCCCGGGGTCAGGCCGGAGCTGGCCAGCGCCTTGCCCGCCGCCGCGGTCGCCATGTCCGCGACGGTCTCGGTGTCCGCGATCCGCCGCTCGACGATGCCGACCCGGCTACGGATCCACTCGTCGTTCGTGTCGACCATCTGCGCGAGGTCGTGGTTGGTGAGTACCCGCGCCGGCTGGTAGTGACCGAGTGAGATGATCTTTGAGCCGTTGGGCATTAGAGGGCGCCTCCGATGCGCGCGAGGGGCTGGCCGGGAGCGACCGGGTCGTCGCGGTGGGCGAGCCATTCGGTGAGGATGCCGGCGTCGTGCGCGATCACGTCGACCGGTCCCTGCCGGGTGGACACGTGCCCGATCAGCTGGCCGGTGGCCAGGTCGACGCCCTCGGCCAGGCCGTCGGCGGGCTGGAAGTTGCCGGCCGCCGGGGAGACGACGACCCGGAACTGCGGCGCCGGCTCGGCGTTGGGCGCGACACCGTGCCGGGCGATCAGGTCGCGCGCGGCGGGCAGCTCGTCCGGGGTGTTCAGAGTGACGATCTCCACGCCCTTGAGGGTGCGCTTGACCAGGCCGGCGAGCGTACCGGCCGGGGGCAGCTCGATGACCGCGGTCACGCCGAGATCGCCGAGGCCGTGCATGCACAGGTCCCACCGGACCGGGGCGATCACCTGCCGGACCAGCCGCTGCAGCAGTTCGCGTCCGTGCCCGACCGCCGCACCGTCCAGGTTGGACAGTAGGATCTTGGTTGGGTCGGTGGGGTTGATGCCGCCAGCGACCGCGGCGAGTGCCTCCTCGGCCGGGGCCATGTACGGGGTGTGGAACGCGCCGGCGACCTGCAGGCTGATCACCCGGGTACGGGCCGGCGGCTCGCTGGCGAACTTCTCCAACCGGTCCACCGCGCCGGCCGCCACGATCTGTCCCGCGCCGTTGCGGTTGGCCGGGTAGAGCCCGGCCGCGGCGATCGCGTCCAGCACCGCGGACTCGTCGCCACCGAGTACCGCGGCCATGCTGGTCGGCTCCAAGGCGCAGGCGGCGGCCATCTCCCGGCCCCGTACCGCGGCCAGGGTCACCGCGGCCTCCGGGGTGAGCGCGCCGGACAGTGCGGCCGCGGAGAGCTCACCGACGCTGTGCCCGGCGACCAGCTGCACGTCGTACATCGGCAGGTGCTCGGCCGCGAGCAGGGCCGCGGCGGTCAGCAGCGGCTGGGTCTTCGTGGTGTCCTTGATCTCGTCCGCGTCCGCGGCGGTGCCGAGGTGGATCAGATCGACCCCGCTGAGCGCGGACCACCACCGCAGCCGCGTCTCGGCGCCGGGTAGCGCCAGCCACGGAACGAGGAAGCCGGGCTTCTGCGCGCCCTGGCCAGGGCTGAGTACGGCGAGCACGTATACGACTGTCCCGGATACCGGCGGGTATGAGGGTGCGGTGCGGTACCAAACCCCACGAGGAACTTTGTATGGTTCCTACAAATGGTCACGCTGGGTAGGCCCGGGGACCGGCGCCGACGGGTCCAGCCGCCCGATGGTCAGGGCAATCCGGAGAGCGAATGCGTCCCGGGGATGTAGCGGAGAAAGTCCCGTAACTTCGGATATCCGACGCAGACGATAGCGAACAGTATTCGGATGGACAAACAGTCCGCGGGCCGCGCTTTCAAGTACGCCACCGGCGGTGAAGAACGCGTCCAGCGTCTCCAGTAGCTCGCCGCCGGCACGGACCAGCCCGGCGTACACCTCCTGGCGCAGGATCCGGCGGGCCTCGGTGTCCCCGGCCACCGCGCGCTCGGGGAGCAGGTCGGCGGCGGCTACCGGGCGCGGAGCGGCCGGCCAGGCCGCGGCCGCCCGGTAGCCGGCGAGTGCGGCCCGAGCGGACTCGGTCGCCTCCTCCAGCGAGGGTACGGCCGGCCCGACCACGACCGGACCGGTACCGAAGCCGGCCAGTAGCTTCTCCGTAGCGGCCACCGGGTCGGTCGCCCCGCCCAGCACGACAACGAGCCGATCCCCGTGTACCCCGCCGAGGATCTCCACCCCGATCCGGCGCGCGGTGCGGTAGACGGCATGCAGTACGGCGGACGCCTCGCCGCCGGGGGAGCGGCCCACCGCGACCGCGACCGGCGGGGCGTCCGCCCAGCCCAGCGCGGCCGCCCGGCTGGCCAGCACATCCGAGGAGTCGCCGCGCAGCAGGGCGTCCACGAGCAGCGCCTGCAGCCGGGCGTCCCAGGCGCCGCGGGTCTCCGCCGCCCGCGCATACACCCGCGCCGCCGCGAAGGCCACCTCCCGGGAGAACTTGAGTACGGCCACCCGCAGCTCGGCCTCCTCGCCCGGCGCGGCGAGATGCGGTACCTGTTCCTCGACGACGTCGATGGTCACCTTGATCAGCGCGACGGTCTGCTGCAGGCTGATCGACCGGGCCAGCGCGCGCGGGGCGGCATCGAAGATCTCGTCGGACACCTCCTGCGGGCCGCCCGCGTTGCCGCCCTTGCCCAGCCATTCGACCAGCGACCGGACGCCCGCCTGTGCCACGATCATGACCCAGGCCCGCTGGTCGGCGGGCAGCTCGCGGAACCACGGCAGCACGTCGTCCATCCGGGCCACGCTGGCCGTGGCGAGCCCGCCGGCGGCGCGCTCGATCCGGCGCAGGGTGGCGGACAGCCCCGCGGTCACCTCGTCGGTCACCCTTACAGCATGTCAGGATCTCCAGCAGGGAGGATGAGCCGGTGAGTTCCCGCACGACGTGGCGCCGGCCGATGGTGGCCCGCAGCGCGGACGAGGAGCACCGCGCGTCGACACCGCTGGAGCTGTTCTTCGACCTCTGTTTCGTGGTCGCCGTCGCGCAAGCCGGTGCGCTGCTGCACCACGGCGTGGCCACGAACGAGCCGCACGCGGTGCTCAGCTACATTCTGGTCTTCTTCGCCATCTGGTGGGCGTGGATGAACTTCACCTGGTTCGCGTCCGCGTACGACTGTGACGACGGTCCGTACCGGTTGACCACGCTGGTACAGATCACCGGTGCGCTGATCCTGGCCGCCGGCATCCCGCGCGCGTTCCACGGCGCCGATTTCCGGGTGATCACGGTCGGCTACGTGGTGATGCGGCTGGCGATGGTCAGCCAATGGTTGCGCGCGGCGCGGGCGGATCCGCCCCGGCGGGCAGCCTGCCTGCGCTTCGGATTCGGGTACGCGGTGGTCCAGATCGGCTGGGTGGCCCGGCTGTGGCTGCCGGCGAACTGGTTTCTCGCCGGGTTCCTGGTGCTCGCGGCGGGCGAGATGGTCGTGCCGATCTGGGCCGAGCGGGCCGCCCGGACCACCTGGCACCCCCGGCACATCGCGGAGCGGTACGGCCTGTTCACCCTGATCGTGCTCGGCGAGACGGTGCTGGCGGCCACCCTGGCCATCCAGTCGGCGGTGGATACCGGGGTGGCCCGGGCCGGCGTGCTGTGGGTCGCGGCCGGCGGACTGGTCATCGTGTTCTCGATGTGGTGGCTGTACTTCGACCGGCCCGCGCACGAACTGCTCGGCTCGGCCTGGACCTGGATGTGGGGGTACGGCCACTGCCTGGTCTTCGCCTCCGCGGCCGCGGTCGGCGCCGGGCTGGCGGTGGCCGTCGATCACGTCACGCATGAGGCGGACGTGCGAGCCAGCGTGGCCGGGTTCGCCGTGGCCGTACCGGTCGCGGTCTACCGGCTCGTCGTCTGGGTACTGCACGTGATCCCGCGCGGGCGTGGACCGGTCGCCGTCGCCTTTCCGGTCGTCGCTGTGCTGGTGTTGGCGACCCCGTTAACGCCGGTGCCTGTTCAGCTGACCGCGGTGCTGGTGGCCGCGCTGGTCACCGCTGCGGTGCTCACCAGCTCTCGAGTCACCACCGTCTGACCAGCCTGGCGAATCCGCCGATCAACCCGAGCAGGACCACCGCGCCGGCGGCGAGCAGCAGCATGTCCCGCTGCCAGACGGCCAGGATCTCGCCGATGCTCGTGGTCGGCGGGGTCGGCTTGACCATGCCGGGCTCGACCGCACCGCCACCGCCCTGGCCGCCGGCCGCGCCGTTGCCGGACCCCGCCACCAGCAGGGGTACGCCGGCGGCGCGCAGCGTATCCGGCATCGACACCCGGCCGTAGAACCAGGCCGCGGCGGTCTTCCGCTTGCTCGGTTGCTCGGCCGGCCGGAAGACCCGGGGCCCGCCGATGGCCAGCGGGTAGAGCTCGTACGCCTGGTCCGGCACCTCGTTGACCCGGATCACGAGCCGGTATCTCGGACCGAGCACGGGGGGATCCGGGGTGGGCGCGTTGCCGGCGCGGGTGGCCAGCCAGCTCACCTCGGAGAGCAACCCGGTGAACGTGTCGCCGTCGGTATCCGCGTGCAGGGTACGCGTCGCGGTGAGCCCCGGCCCGTCGATCGTTATCGAGGTCGGTCCCGGCGCGACACCGGCCAGCGCCGACGATGCCCAGACCAGCGGCGCGAACAGCCCGGCCGCCACCGCCACCAGTAGCTGCCGAACCCGCCGCATGGCCGACCTCCTCGCCCCGTCGACGGGACCCGCGGTACCCGCGCGCGCCCTTCGAAGTGGTGACCCGCTCATAGTGCCCCGCGTCCGCGCGAAGCGCTCGCTAACTAGACACCGCGGCGACCCCGATGGTTGCACTCGCGGGCCACGAGTTGTGGAACTTCTTGTCACGGTCCGGCGACTAATCCGCCGTACGAGACTCGGCGTTACCGCGAAGGGGCGGACAGTGGGGATTCGATGGGTACGCGTCAGCGTTGTGGCGGCGATCGTGGGCGTTGCGGTGTTGCTGGCGCCGGCCGCGTACGCGCACAACTCGCTCGCCTCCAGCACACCGGCGAACGGGGCGGTGCTGAACACGGCGCCGGCAACGGTGACCCTGAAGTTCCTCGCGAAGCTGACCCAGCAGGGCACCACGGCGACGATCGCGGATCCGGCCGGGGATCCGGCCGGCGGGGCGGTACAGGTCAACGGCGCGACGGTGACCGTGCCGCTGCACCCGACCGTGGCCGGGCAGTACACCGTCAACTACAAGGTCGCGTCGGCGGACGGGCACACCGTGCAGGGAAAGGTCGCGTTCACGTTGACGGCTGCGGCCGTACCCGCGCCGGCTCCTTCGCCCAGCCCGAGCCCGACGGAGGCGGCGCCGACCACCCAGGCCGCGATGACCACCCAGGCGGCGGTGCCGGCAAGCTCCACCGGATCAGGCGGCCCGGCGGCCTGGGTGTGGCTCGTCATCGCGGGTGCCGTGCTGGCCGGCGCGGTCGCCGTGCTGCTGGCCCGCCGCGCCAGGATGCAGCGCGCCTAGCGCCGCAGGTCAGCTAGCGCCGCAGGTCAGCTAGCGCCGCAGCGCGGCTCGCAGCCGGGTCAGGGTACGCTCGCGGCCCAGCACGGCCAGGGACTCGAAGAGCGGCAGGCCCACCGCGCGGCCGGTGACCGCGACCCGGATCGGCGCCTGCGCCTTGCCCAGCTTGAGATCCCGGGCGGCACCGAGCCGCTCGACGGTCGCCTTCAGCGCGTCGGCGTCCCAGCCCGGCAGCGCCTCGAACGCGTCGATCGCGTCGCGTACCAGGTCCGCCCCGCCGGGCATCGCCTTCGCCCAGGCGGCCTCGTCGTACGCGGGTTGGTCGAGGAACAGGAAGTCCACCATGGACACGATCTCGGCGAGCACCGCGACCCGGGTCTGGGCGAGCGGGGCCACCGCGGCGAACGCTTTCTCGTCAAAGGCCTCCGGCGCCCACGGCGGCGCGGCTATTGCCGTCCCTCGACCCCGCAGCCACGGCTGGCACAGGTCGATGAACCGTTCGACCGGGAGCGCCCGGATGTACTCGCCGTTGAACGCGCGCAGCTTCTTCTCGTCGAAGAAGGCCGGCGACGGGTTCACATCGGCCAGCCGGAACTCCGTCTCGATGACCGACCAGGGCACGATCTCGCGGTCCCCGCTGGGCGCCCAGCCCAGCAGCATCAGGTAGTTGCGCATCGCGTCGGCGAGGTAACCCTCGTCCCGGTACGCCTCCAGCGCGACCTTGTCCCGCCGCTTGGACAGCTTCTGCCGCTTCTCGTTGACCACCACGGGTACGTGTGCCCAGACCGGCGGTTCGTGCCCGAGCGCCTGCCAGAGCAGCTGCTGCTTGGGGGTGTTCGGCAGGTGTTCCTCGGCCCGGATCACATGGGTGATGCCCATGGCGATGTCGTCGACCACATTGGCCAGCAGGAAGACCGACGATCCGTTGCCGCGCAGGATGACGAAGTCCTCCATCAACTTGTTCTCGAAGGTCGGCTCGCCCCGGATCAGGTCGACCACCCTAGTCTCGCCCTCGTCCGGGGTACGGAACCGCA
>DASRRF010000787.1:0-3093 GCA_035695905.1 Micromonosporaceae bacterium
AACCGGGTCACCGCCGGCGAGCGGGATCCGTCCGGCGCGCTGGTCGCCTCCGGGCTCGACTACCGGGTACTCGCACCGGCGGTTGTGATGGACGCTAACCGCAACCGCCGGGCGGTCAGCCACGACGCGCTCGGCATGGTCGTGGGCACCGCGGTGATGGGCAAGCCGGGCGAGAGCCTCGGAGACTCGCTGGACGGCTTCGCCGCCGAGCTGACCGACTCCGCGATCGCCACCCACCTCGCCGACCCGCTGGACAACCCGCGGGCACTGCTCGGCCGGGCTAGCACCCGGCTCGTCTATGACCTGCACGCGTACGCCCGCACCGCCGGACTGCCTGAGCCGCAGCCGGCCGTGGTCAGCACGATCGCCCGGGAGACGCACGACGCCGATCCCGGTGGAGCGACCACGAAGGTCCAATCTCAACTGTCCTACTCGGACGGGTACGGCCGGGAGATCCAGCGCAAGCAGCGGGCCGAGCCCGGTCCGGTCGAGGACGGCGGCTCGGTGGTCGATCCCCGCTGGATCGGCACCGGCTGGACGATCGCCGACAACAAGGGCAACACGGTACGCAAGTACGAGCCGTTCCTCTCCGGCACGCACCGGTTCACGTTCGGTGCGGCGGTCGGAGTGAGCCCGATCATGTGCTACGACCCGCTGGAGCGGTTGGTTGCGGTGATCCATCCGCACCACGCGTGGGAGAAGACGGTGCGCGACCCGTGGCGCCAGGAGACCTGGGACGTCAACGACACGGCGGTCATCAGTGATCCGGTCAGCGACCCGGACGTCGGTGACCGCCTTCGCCGGCTGCCACCGGCGCAGTACGCGCCGACCTGGTACGGGGCGCGGGCGGGTGGTGCGTTGGGCGCCGCCGAGCAGGACGCCGCGACCAAGACCGCGGGACACGCGGGGACTCCCGCCCTCGCGGTGGCCGACACGCTCGGCAAGTCCGTGCTCATCGTGGCGCATAACCGTACCCAGCCTGAGAGCGGGCCGCCGGTGGAGGAGTTCTACCGGACCCGGATGACCCTGGACATCGAGGGTCGCCAGTGGACGGTGGTGGACCCGAAGGACCGGGTCGCCGTCCGGTACACCTACGACCTGCTCGGCAACCGCATCCACCTGGCCAGCATGGAGGCGGGCGAGTGCTGGGATCTGCCGGACACCGCCGGTCAGCCGGTACGCCGCTGGGACTCCCGGGGTCACGAGTTCACTGTGGACTATGACGCGCTGCGCCGGCCGGTCCGGCGTACGGTGCGCGGTACGGACTCCAGCCGGTCGGATCCGCGTACGCTGAATGTCACGATCGTCTACGAGAAGCTGGAGTACGGCGAGGGTCAGCCCGGCGACGTCGTGCACAACCTGCGTACCCGGGTGATCCGTACGTCCGACGGTGCCGGGGTGGACGCCACGCCGGAGTACGACTTCAAGGGCAACGCGACGCAGCAGACCCGGCAGTACACAGTGGACTACAAGGCGGTACCCGACTGGTCCGGCAGCCCGGCGCTGGAGCCGGAGACCTGGCACAACCATGCCACGTTCGACGCGCTCGCCCGGCCGGTGACACTGTCCACACCGGACGGAAGCACGGCCCACTTTGGGTTCAACGAGGCGAGCCTGCTGGAGACGGTGGACGTACACGTGCGCGGGGCCGTCACGGGTACGCCGTTCGTGCGCGGTATCGCGTACAACGCGCGGGGACAGCGTACCCGGATCGAGTACGGCAACGGCGCGGTCACCGAGTACAGCTACGACCCGCTGACCTTCCGCCCGGCGCGGGTCACCACCACCCGGCCGCCGGTCGGCGACGCGCTGGCCGGCCAGTTGTTCTCCGACGGCACGCGGGTGCAGGACCTGAGCTACACATTCGACCCGACCGGCAACCCGACCCGGATCGCCGATGAGGCGCTACGCACCATCTTCTACGACAACGCGCAGGTGGTCGCGCTCTCGGCGTACACGTATGACGCCATCTACCGGCTGGTGGCGGCCGACGGCCGTGAGCACATCGGACAGTCGGCGTTCCACACCGTGACCGACGGCAACCACCGCGACCACCCCTTCGCCGGCGCCACCGCGTTGACCGACCTGCAGGCGGTCCGCGGATACACCGAACGGCTCGAGTACGACGAGGTCGGCAACATCGTCGAGTTGGCGCACCGGGCCGGCGGCGCGGGCTGGACCCGTGGCTTCACGTACCAGGAGGTGAGCCTGCTGGAGTCGGCGAAGATGAGCAACCGGCTCAGCCAGGCCGGACCCGAGGGGTACACCTACGATGCGCACGGTGCGGTCACGTCGATGCCACATCTGTCCACACTGGACTGGGACTTCAAGGGCCGGCTGCGCGCGTCATCCCGGCAGGTGGCCGCATCGCCGGAGATGACGTACTACGCCTATACGGCCGGCGGTGAGCGGGCGCGCAAGGTGACCGAACGGCAGTCCGGTGCGCGGCGCAACGAGCGGATGTACCTACGCGGCGCGGAAATCTACCGGGAGTACGCCGGAGACGGCACAACCGTCACGCTGGCCCGCGAGACGCTGCACGTGATGGCCGCCAAGCAACGGGTCGCCGTGGTGGAGACGACCACGTCGCAGTCGGCGGATCCGCTTGCCCGGTACCAGCTGACCAACCAGCTCGACTCGGTGGCGCTGGAGCTGGACTCGTTCGCGGCGCTGATTTCCTATGAGGAGTACGCCCCGTACGGCGGCTCGGTCTACCAGGCCGGGCGTAGCGCCGCCGAGGTGAGCCTCAAGCGGTACCGGTACACCGGGCGTGAGCGGGACGAGGAGACCGGGTTCACCTACCATGGCGCGCGGTACTGTGCGCCGTGGCTCGGCCGTTGGACCAGCTGCGACCCGGGCGGCGTGGCCGACGGGCCGAACCTCTACCTCTACGCCCGGGCAAACCCTTGCCGGCTCTACGATCCAACCGGCATGCAGGGCGAGGAACCGCCCCGGGTACCCAATCCGCTGCCCGAGGACTCGGTGCCGTCCGGAACCGTGCAGACCCGGGAACCGCCGGCCACTCCGGAGGAGAAACCGGATGTGGGTGGCGGCGCCGCGAAGGAAGGGGCCGCGACCGGACCGGAGGCGAAG
>DASRRF010000788.1:0-3270 GCA_035695905.1 Micromonosporaceae bacterium
GCCCCGAGCGAGTAGACATCGGCGGTATCGAAGAAGGTCATGCCCCGCTCGACTGCGTACCGCACGATCGGCTCGGCGGCATCCTCGTCGAGCACCCACTCGCGCCACGACGGGTCGCCGTAGCTCATCATGCCCAGGCACACCTGGGACACCCGCAGGCCGGTACTTCCGAGCCGGACTTGCTCCATCGCTCAACCCCTCGCGGCCGCCACGATCTCGTCGATCCGCTTGGCCAACCGCAGATCCAGCTCGGTGACCCCACCCGCGGAGTGGGTGGCACAGCGGAATGTCAGCCTACGCCAACGGATGTCGATGTCCGGATGATGGTCCATCTCCTCGGCGACCAGGGCGACCCGGTCCACCACCGCGATGGCGGCCGGGAAGCTGGGTAGTTCAGCGTTGCGGGTGATCGCGTCCCGGTTCCCCGACCAGCCGTCGAGGCCACCGATGGCGCGGGCGATCGCGTCGTTGTCGAGTACGTCAGCCACCGGCTCACCGTACCGGGTCAGGCCGCGAGTTCCTTCTCCAGCGGGGTACGGAACCGCGGCGTCACCCGTACCTTGCCGACCGATCCGGCAAGCCGGTCGGCGGCCGCGGTGATCGCCCCGGTCGCGTCCGCGCCGACGTCTTCCAGCAGCCGGATGGCGACCTCGCCGTCCTTGCGGTGCGCCCAGCCGCCGACGATCCGGCCGTCCCACCAGATGGTCGGACCGGCGTTGCCGTTGCGGTCGAACAACGCCTTCGCGTGGTCGCCGAGGAACCAGTCCCGCGCCTTCCAGCCCATCACGCTCGGGTCGAGCGCGGGCAGCAGGGCGGCGAACGGCCGGACCGTGCTTTCCGGCGCCAGGTCATCGGCGAGCACCAGGCCGGTGCCGCCGTCCAGCTCGACCTCCAACACCTCAAGCCCGGCCAGCGCGCGCTTCACGTCACCGACCGGCCAGCCGGTCCACCAGGCCAGGTCGGCGAGGGTACCCGGACCGAACGCGCCCAGCCACCGGCGGACCAGCTCGATCCGGGCCTGCTCGGTCGGCGGTTCGGCCGGTGCATTGCGCAGCCACGCCTCGATCGGATGCCAGCGGACCAGGCTGCTGGTCCACGAGCCGAGTGGCCGGCCGCGGGCGATCAGCCCGTCGGCGCCGAGCAGGAACAGCACCCGGGGACCGATGGCCTGGGTCACCTGCTGACCGCCGGGGCCAGGCAGGGTCAGCGGGGCGCGCATCTGCGGCACCGCGGTGGACAGCTCGTTCGCGGTCGCTGAGCCGTGCGCGCGCAAATGCCGTACCACCGCATCCTGGACCTCGGCGAGCCAGGCCGCCGGATCGTCGGCGACCTGACCGCCCTCGATGAAGCGCAGCAGCTGGCGCCGCTCCTTGACCGCGATAGCCCGGGTGCACGCGGATTGGATGATCGGCGCGAAGTCGGTCGGCACGCTGAACATCGTGCGGCGCATGCCGAGCATCCGGACCAGCGCCCGGTCCTCATAGAGCGCCCGTTCGACGGCGGTGACCTCGGGCGCTGCCAGGCGGGCGAGGGCCGCGAGGATCACCGACGCCGGGTCGGTGGCGTGCAGCCCGATGACCGAGCGGGCCGCCTCGACCGGGTCGGCGGCGGCGGTACCGGGGGCGAGCCGGTGCCGCCGGGCCAGCCGCCGCCTCCTCTCGAGCATGCTCATTCGCCGCACCGGAACACCGTATAGCCTTGTGGTCATCCCCTGTTGTCGCCGAGGAGATCCGCACCTTGCTTGATCCAGTTGAGCTGTACACGCTCGCCGACGACCTGCCCGATCTGGGCCGGCCGGTGCTGATCCAGGCGATGACAGGGTTCGTGGACGCCGGCGGCTCCGCCCGACTGGCTCGCGAGCACCTGCTCAGTGCGCTCGATGCCCGGCTGGTCGCCACGTTCGATGCCGACCGGTTGCTGGACTACCGGTCCCGGCGACCCGCGATGATCTTCGTCGAGGACCACTGGGAGCAGTACGACGAGCCGGCGCTGACCATGCACCTGCTGCACGACGACGCCGGCACGCCGTTCCTGCTGCTCGCCGGCCCCGAACCGGACCTGCAGTGGGAACGGTTCACCGCGGCGCTGATCGGGCTCGTCGAGCGGCTCGGCGTCCGGCTCACGATCGGCCTCAACGCGATCCCGATGGCGGTACCGCACACCCGGCCGACCGGGGTGACCGCGCACGCCACCCGGCGCGAGCTGATCACCGGGTACGAGCCCTGGCTGCAGCGGGTCCAGGTGCCGGCCAGCGCCGGCAACCTGCTCGAGTTCCGGCTCGGGCAGCGCGGGCTGGACGCGCTCGGCTTCGCCGTACACGTGCCGCACTACCTGGCCCAGGCGGAGTACCCGGCCGCGGCCGAGTTGCTGCTCAGCTCGGTCTCCCGGACCACCGGCCTGTTGCTGCCCACCGACGGCCTGCGGTCCGCGGCGGAGCTGGTACGCGTGGACATCGACCGGCAGGTCGCCCAGGCGGACGACGCGGCCGCCCTGGTCCGGGCGCTTGAGCAGCAGTACGACGCGTACCTGCGCAGCCGCCCCGGCACCCTCGGCGGCGAGACCGGCCCGCTGCCGACCGCGGAGGAGCTCGGTGCCGAGCTCGAACGGTTCCTGGCCGACCGGGCCAAGGGCGACTGACCGCGACGCAGGCGGGGTTACTGTCAGGTCATGCCTCGACCCAGCCAACCCCTGCTGAGCCGGCAGCGGATCGTCGACCGCGCGCTGCGCATCATCGACGAGGAAGGCCTTGCCGGGCTGTCCACCCGGCGGCTCGCCCGGGAGCTCGGCGTCCAGGCGCCTTCGCTCTACAACCACTTCGCCACCAAGGAAGAGATCCTCGAAGCCGCCGGTGAAGCCGTGGTCTCCCAGGTGGAGCTGGCGATGCTCGGTCGTGACCCGTGGCCGGACGCGCTGCGCAAATGGGCCCGGGAGTACCGGACCGCGCTGGCCACCCACCCGAACCTGGTGCCGTTCCTGGCCAGCGGTCCGGCCCAGCGCCCGGCCGCGCTGCGGCTCGCCGACGCGGTCTACGGCGCGCTGGTGGATGCCGGCTGGCCGAAGAGCTACGCGACGCGGATCGGCGCGCTGATGCGGTACTTCGTCTTCGGCTCGACGCTCGGCTCGTTCGCGCTCGGGTTCGTGGACAACCCCGAGGTCTACGCCGGCCAGTACCCGCACCTCTCCGACGCCCACCGGCTGCGCCGGCACCGTGAACAGGTCGACGAGGGTGCCTTCGAACTCGGCCTGGAATCGCTGATCGCCGGCCTCACC
>DASRRF010000789.1:0-1674 GCA_035695905.1 Micromonosporaceae bacterium
GCCGGTTCGTCGCGATGTCCGCGCTGAACGCCGGGGTCAAGGACGTCCGCGCGGTGATCGACTCGGCCCGGCGGGAGCGCCGCGCGGGTGGCCGACCGACCGTGCTGTTCATCGACGAGGTACACCGGTTCAGCAAGACCCAGCAGGACTCGCTGCTCTCCGCGGTCGAGGACCGTACGGTCACGTTGCTCGCGGCCACCACGGAGAATCCGTACTTCTCGGTCATCTCGCCACTGCTGTCCCGCTGCGTGCTGCTCACCCTGCAGCCGCTCGACGACGCCGCGGTCCGCGGGTTGGTGGACCGCGCGCTCACCGACCCGCGCGGCCTGGATGGGGCCGTCACGCTCGCCGAGGAAGCCCAGGACCATCTGGTACGGCTGGCAGCCGGCGATGTCCGCAAGGCGCTCACGGCGCTGGAGGCGGCCGCCGCGTCCGCTGCCGCCCGCGGGACCACCGAGATCGACCTGGCCACCGCGGAGCAGGCGGTGGATATCGCCGCGGTACGGTACGACCGCGACGGCGACGCGCACTACGACATCACCAGCGCGTTCATCAAGAGCATGCGCGGCTCCGACGTGGACGCCGCGCTGCACTACCTGGCCCGGATGCTGGTCGCCGGGGAGGACGCCCGGTTCATCGCCCGACGGCTGATCATCTTTGCCAGCGAGGACGTCGGGATGGCCGATCCCACTGCGCTGCAGACCGCCACCGCGGCCGGGTACGCGGTTGAGCATGTCGGGTTGCCGGAGGCGCAGCTGAACCTCGCGCACGCGGTGGTACACCTGTCCACCGCGCCGAAGTCGAACTCGGCGACCGTGGCGCTGAGCGCGGCCATGTCGGACGTACGGGCCGGGCTGGGCGGTCCGGTCCCGCGCCACCTGCGCGACTCGCACTGCCCGGGCTCGCGCGGGCTGGGGCACGGCCGGGGGTACCGGTACCCGCACGATGACGTGCGCGGCGTGGTCGCCCAGCAGTACCCACCGGACGACCTGACCGGCAGGGACTACTACGAACCGAGTAACCACGGCGCCGAACGGGCGATCGCCGACCGGCTGCCCAAGCTGCGCCGGGCCATCCGCGGCGGCGACGACAGTGCATCTCATCCGGGCGAGGCCGCCCCGTGAGCCGCGGTGAGGACGATCAGGATCGGCGCGGCGCCGACCGGGGCAGGAAGCCGAAGGGCCGGCGCTGGGGCCGCGCCGAGGAGGAGCAGGCCAGCCAGGAGGACATGGGCTGGCTCGCCGATCTCCGGCAGGCGCGCGAGGAGCGGGCCGATATCGGCCCCGGCCCGGCCACCCGGCCGCGGGACCAGCCGCCGGACCGGGATGCCGCCCCGGCCGGCCGGCGAACCCGCCGGCCGGCGCCACCGGATGGTGGCCCGCCGCCCCGGGAGCCGACCGGCCGGCACGGTACCCGGGACACCGCCCGGCACGGCGTCACAGAGCCGCCCGCACGGTACGAAGCGAGTCCGCGCGATGCCGGCCGGCATAGCACCGGCGAGACGGCCCGGCACGGCGAGCGCGCCCGGGGTACGCCGGTAGCGCCGGATGCACCGGTACGCCCGATGCCGCCGCGGCAGGCGGCGCCGCCCCGGCAGCCGATGCCGCCGCGCCAGGAACCCCGCCAGCCGCCGCCGGTGTCGCCCCCGGTTTCGCCGCCGATCTCGCCCCCGGT
>DASRRF010000790.1:0-1670 GCA_035695905.1 Micromonosporaceae bacterium
AGCGGGTGAGCCGGGCGAGAGTGACGGTCGACGGCGCCACAGTGGGCCGAATCGACCGGCCGGGCCTGGTCGTGCTCGTCGGCGTCACGCACACCGACACGACGGCCGAGGCCGAACGACTGGCCGCGAAGGTGCATGAGCTGCGCATCCTCGCTGACGAGCGGTCAGCGTCAGATGTCGGTGCGCCCCTGCTGGTCGTCAGCCAGTTCACGTTGTACGCCGACACCCGTAAGGGGCGCCGGCCGAGCTGGGGCGCGGCCGCTCCTGGACCGGTGGCCGAGCCGCTGGTGGACCACCTCGTGGCCACCCTGCGCAGGCGCGGCGCGGAGGTCGCGACCGGGCGGTTCGGCGCGCATATGGCCGTGGAGCTCGTGAACGACGGTCCGGTCACGCTCGTCCTGGAGGTCTGACCCGGTTTGGCTGGGTGAAACCCGGCCGAGCCCGGTGTACATCTCCAGTAGCCGGTAGCGCTCGCGGTCCCAATTCAACTCTCGCGCCGCCATCGCGGTGCCGGCCCGGCAGATGCCCGAGTCGGCCAGCACGCTCGACACCGCCCGGACGAGGTCGACGGAGTCGCCGGCGTGAAACGTCAGCCCGCACCCGTAGCGGCGCACGATGGCCGCGATGTCCGGCAGTTCACTGGCCACGATCGGCACACCCGCCTGGATGGCCATGAACAGCTCGCTCGGGAGCGCCAGCCGGTGCGCCACGCAGGTCGGTTCGAGCCCGACGAGTGCGAGGTCGGCCTCGGCGGCCAGCTCGACCGCCCGGCCGGTGCTGTGCGCCGGCGCGAACCGTACGCGGTCGGTGACGCCGCGCCGGTGCACCTGCCGCCGCAGCCAGCCGGTCCGCAGGGGGTCTATCGGGCCGACCACCACGAGGAGCACGTCCTCTGGCAGGCCTTGCAGGGCGTCGACCGCGACCGCTAGGCCCTGCGCCCTTGTGATCGGGCCGGTGTGCACGATGATCCGGCCGCTGCCACTGCGGCCGGAGCGGGTGCCGCGGGTGCCGCGGGTGCCGCCGGTGCCGCCGGTGCCGCCGGTGCTGTCGGTGCCGCCGGTGCCGCCGGTGCTGTCGGTGCCGCCGGTGCTGTCGGTGCTGTCGGTGCTGTCGGTGCTGTCGGTGCTGAGGAGCTCACGGAGCCCGGCTCCGTTCGCGGCCGGGTCGGTTGCCGTGACCGGTGGCACGGCGTTGCGGATCACGATGACAGGCTTGCTCAGGGAGTAGCGCTGCTGGAGCCAGCTACCCGCTGTGTCCGACGCCGCAACGACCCGGTCGGCGTGCCTCACGAAACGCCGCTCGACCGCCGCCCGCGCCGCGACGTTGTACCGGCCGCGCCACAGCTCCGCTGAGTCGTAGATGAGAGGCACGCCGAGCGCCGAAGCCGCTTGCGCCGCTCCGGGCAGCGCACCCCCGCCCTGGCAGTGGATTATGTCCGGCCGCCAGTCGACAACCGCCGTCCGCGATTGCCGCCAGAACCGCCAAACGGCCAGTGGTCTGGCCCCCGTTCCCCAACGGCCCCGGATGTGCCGGATGTGCCGGCCACGGCGCCGACCGGGCTGGATCCGGCCCGGCTGGATCCGGTCCACCGGGATGCCGCGCTCGAGGGCTAACCCGCCCGGTCGTCGTCGGCGAGCTAGAGCGAAGACGCGTGTCTCATAGCCGGCGGC
>DASRRF010000791.1:0-1588 GCA_035695905.1 Micromonosporaceae bacterium
CGGTCGGGGCAGCCTCAGGCGTTCGGTGATCTGGGGTGCGGACAGCGCCGGGCGGTCGAGGAACAGTTCCAGGATGTCCAGCGCGCGGCTGACCGCCGGGACCGAACGACCCATCGGTGTCTACCCTTCGTCGTGGCCGGCCGGGGTGCGCCGCTCCCAGCCGTCGGCCATCAGGTTGACATGCGCACGGGTACGAGGGTGCGCAGCGATTTTCGCGTGATCCAACCGGACGCCGAGGCCGGGCGCGGTCGGCAGCGGGAAGCAGCCGTCCACCGGGTCGACCCGGGGCGCACCCTCGGCGAGCTCGTACACCCACGGGTCGGCGAAGTCGTTGAAGTGCTCCAGCACCTTGTAGTTGCCGCAGGCGACGGCGAAGTGCAGGTTCGCCGCGGTGCCCACCGGGCCACACACGTTGTGCGGCGCCATCAGCAGCCCGTACGCCTGCGCCCAGGCGGCCAGCTTGCGGATCCCGGTGAAGCCGCCGAGATGGGTCAGGTCGGCCTGGACGATGTCGACCGTTCCGGACTCGAACAGCTCCCGGAACTCCGGCACCTCGTGTACCCGTTCGCCGGTCGCGATCGGCAACGTGGTGCCGGCACGTACCCGTTTCAACGCCGCCGGGTGGTACGGCGGGACCGGCTCCTCTATCCACTCTGGACGGTACGGCTCCAGCGCCCGGGCCGCCGCGACCGCGGTGGCCGCGGTGAACCGGCCATGCATCTCCAGCATGAGCGCGATATCCGGGCCGATCGCACCGCGTACGGCCGCCACGATGTCGACGGCGGCGGCCAGCCGCGCCGGGTCGAGCTCGGCGGAGGCGCCGCCGAACGGATCGATCTTGAGACCGCGGTACCCGCGCGCCACCACGCCACGGGCCAGCGTCGCGTACGACCCGGGAGTCCGCTCGCCCTGGTACCACCCGTTGGCGTAGGCCGGTACCCGGTCCCGGAACCGGCCGCCGAGCAGCCGCCATACCGGTACCCCGAGAGCCTGCCCGATCAGGTCGTGGCAGGCCTGGTCGAAGCAGGCGAGCGCGGTCTGGGTCACCTCGCCGGCCCGGCCGTAGTCCTCCCAGAGCACCCGCCACGCCAGCCGCTCGACGTCGAACGGGTCGGTACCGAGCACGTACCGGTTGGCCAGCTCGTCGATGCAGGCCAGCAGCGTGTCCGTCTTGTTGACCATCCGCGCCTCGCCCACGCCGCGGCGCCCGTCGTCGGTGACGAGCTCCACGAACACCAGCTCACGCCAGGGCGTACCCGCGACCGATGTCTCGACCGCGACGATCTTCACGGCAGCCTCATGCTGGCATGATGCCGGTGCGCCGGCGACCTGGACAAGGCCGGCCGGCATTGACAATCGGCGTCTGTCGATTAACCATCGGTTCCATGACGCGCACAGTGTTCGGTATCTCGAACAAGCTCGCCGCCGCGGTCGTTGTCGGGCTGGTCGCCGCGCTGCTGCCGCTGGCCGGTGTCGCGCCGGCCCAGGCGGCCCCGGTGAGCTTCGCGAGCACCGCGGTGAACCAGGCCGGCGGTGCCTGTATGGACGTGCCGGGCGGCGCGGCCACCAACGCACTCCAGCTGATCCA
>DASRRF010000792.1:0-11649 GCA_035695905.1 Micromonosporaceae bacterium
ACCGCGGGATGCCCCGGGAGCCGCCACTCCCGGGGCGTCCGGGTGTACCGCCACCCGTGGTGGATCTCCGTCGTTAGCCAACCGTGATCACCCGACGCCTCCTGACCAGCCTGCTCACCACGGCTCTCATCGCCGCCCTCATCGCGCAGGCGCCGGCCGGCCCGGCGAACGCCGCCGTCAGCATCGAAGCCAGGCTCGCCACGCTGGCCAGCTGGACACAGACCACTGTGGACAGTTACCGGCGGTGGGACGCGGCCCGGCGAGACCAGGACGCCTGGGCGGCGTACGGCTTCGACTGGTCCACCGACTACTGCTCGGCGAGCCCGGACACCCCGCTCGGCTTTGACTTCACGCTGCCCTGCTGGCGGCACGACTTCGGGTACCGCAACTACAAGCGCGCCGGGCTCTTCGAGGTCAACAAGTCCAGAGTGGACGATGGGTTCTACGCGGACCTGCTCCGGGTGTGCTCCGGCTACTCCCTGGCGCTGCGTACCCTGTGCGACAGCTTGGCGCTGCTCTACTACCAGGCGGTCCGGGTGTTCGGCGACACCGTCGTCACCCAGGCACAGCTCGACCGGGCAGCCCGCAGCCGCTAGCCGGCCGCGGGCTCGTTGCGCCCCTTGATCCGGGCCATCACACCGAGATCGAGTGGACCCGAGGCGGCGAACCGGCTGGAGTCCGCGGCGAGATCCGGGTGTTCGACCGCGAGCGCGACGGCCGCGGCCTCCTCCAGGGTCAGCGTCACGCCGGCGGCGTACGCCGAGTCGAAGGCGGCATCGCCGACCGCGGCGCGGACCGCGGACTGCTGCTCGGTCCAGTACGTCGCGAACACGCCGGACGGGGACCGCAACCGCGCCCTGGCGGCCTGCGTCGCGCCGAACAGCTGTGCCGCGGCCAGCGGATCCCCACCGAGCGCGCAGCGCACCGCGATCGCGTTGATCGCCTCGCAGGCCCGCGAGTGGAAGCCGTACCCGATCCGCGCCCGCAGCGCGACCATCAGGTGGTCATGCGCGGCGACCAGGTCGCCGCGGGCCAGCGCGACCATACCCAGGAGCAGGTCGACGGTACGGCGACCGCGCTCGATCGGCCGGGCGGCCTCCACCGGCCGGGCCGCGGCCAGCAGGTCGGCGGCCTCGTCCAGGGCACCCCGTTGCCAGAGCAACTGGGCCAGGCAGTAGACCGCAAACAGGGCCTCGCCGGCCACGCCGTGCTCCTCGGCCCACTCGATGACCTCGCGGCAGGCGTGTTCCGCCTTGTCCGGCTGGCCCATGTCGAGCAGCGGCGCGCCGCGCCCGGCGAGCACCCGGGCGAGCAGGCCGACATCGCCGGCCTGCCGGGCGGCCGCCTCGGCGCGCTGGGAGAAGCGCAGCTCCTCGGCGTACTCACCGTCGGCGCCGGCGTGCAGGGAATGCATGTGGTACGCGGCGGCCAGCTCCGCCTCGGGAATCTGCTCGCCGGTCTCGGCGATCCGGCCGTACAGCCGGAACAGCCACAACCGCCCCTCCCGGGCCAGGCCGCGCTCGCGCCACCACTGGTCCAGACCGCCGGCCAGTTGCAGGCCCTGCCGGGCGCTGCCGCCGGTGACCGTCCAGCGCAGCGCGGACCGTAGCTCCATGGCGAGCGGATCGAGGGCGTACATGGACAGGGTCAGCGGCCGGCTATCCGCGCCAAGATGGACGCGCTGCAAGGCATGCAGGGACCAGGCCACATGCCTGTCGCGGACGAACCGCTCCTCCCCGGCGTCTGCCAACCGTCGCGCCGCGTACGCCCGGATCGGGTCCAGCATCCGGTACGTCGTACCGCTGACCAGGCCGTCGGCCTGAACGAGGGACTTGTCCACGAGTACGGCGAGCGGATCGAGCGGATCGTCGTCGAGCAGCCACTCGACCGCGGCCAGGTCCACCGGGCCGGCGAAGACGGACAGCCAGCGCAGCATGGTCGCCGCGCGGCGGCCCAGGGTCCGGTACGACCATGCCATCGTCGCGTGCAGCGTGGCGTGCCTTCGTGGGTGGGGCGGTGGGGTCGAGGAAAGGCACACGGTGCCGGGTGTGTTCGCCGGCTCGTCCTCGTCGAGGTCGGGTTGGCTGCCCGCGTCGAGGGTGCTGAGCACGTCACCACCGCGGCCCGGCAACTCGCTGTCGATCCGGTCGGCGAGCTGGCTAGCGGAGAGCACCCGTAGCCTTGCCGCGGCCAACTCGAGTGCCAGCGGCAACCCGTCCAGCCGGGCGGCGACCCGCTCCAGGTGGACGATCTCGTCGGCGCCGGCCCGGCGCCCACCCCGCGCCGCCGCCGTACGGTCCAGCAGCAGCGCGACCGCGTCGCTGGGGGCACCGTCCGGCCCGGGCCGCAGCGACAGCGGCGGGATCCGCCACACTGTCTCGCCCGGCATGCCGAGCGGCTCGCGGCTGGTCGCCAGCACCAGTACGCCACGGGACGTGGCCAGCAACCGGGACGCGACGGCCGAGGCCGCCCCGAGCTGCGCGTCGCAGGTATCCAGATTGAGCAGGAAACTCCGGGTTGACGCGTACTCCGCGAGCGTGTCGAGTACCGGCCGGCCGGGCTCCGGGCGCAGGCCGAAGACCGCGGCGATCTCGAAGGCCACCAGGCCGGGGTCGGTGACCGCGGCGAGATCGACGAACCAGACCCCGTCGGGGTGCCGTACCACGAGATCGCGGGCGACCTCCAGAGCGAGCCGGGTCTTGCCGGCCCCGCCGGCGCCGACCACGGTGGCCAGCCGCTGCTCCGCCACGAGCGCGTGCAGCTCGGCGCGTTCGCCGCTGCGACCGACGAACGTGGTGACCGCGCTGGGTAGGTTGTGCGCCGCGGCATCCACCGTGCGCGGGCGCGGGAACTGCCGCTCCAGCCCGGGCGCGACGAGTTGGTAGAGCCGCTCCCGGTCGTCGAACCCGCGCAACCGGTGCAGGCCCAGGTCGAGCAGCCAGGCGCCGTCGGGCAGGTCGTCCTGCGCACTGAGCGCGGTCGCCGCGGAGCAGAGCACCTGACCGCCGTGTGCCGCGGCGGCCACCCGGGCGGCCCGGTGGACCTCCGGACTGGCGTACTCGCCGCCGTGCGGTTCCGCGTACCCGGTGTGCAGGCCCATCCGGACCAGCGGCCTCGCCTGCGGGGTCGGCCACTCGTGGCTGGCCAGGACCCGCTGCGCCTCCGCGCACGCGGCCAGCGCCGCGGCGGCGTTGGAGAACGCTACGAAGATCGAGTCGCCCTCGGTGAACAACGTAGCCCCGTCCGACGCGGACAGGGTGCGCTGGAGCAACCGGCGGTGCTCGGTAAGCACCGGCCGGTAGCCCGGACCGAGCATCTGGGCCAACCGGGTTGAGCCCTCGATGTCCGTGAACAGGAACGTCACCTGCCCGCTCGGCAGATGTATCCGTGCCGCCACGCTGTGAACCTCCGCCCCCCTGGAAGTCGGACCCATCGTGCCGTACCCCTGTGACCAGGCACATCGTAGAAACGGTCGGGCCATGGTCACCCAAGGTCGTTTGCCATGGGCGAGCACATCAGTGCGAGGTCAACAAGCGGGGTACGCGAGGGGTGCTATGGCTGACGTAACGACGACGGCTAGCCCCAGTTGTGGCACTTCAGGCCACACTTGCGCGCCCAACCGGACGATCTTTACATGGGTGTACGGCGGAGATCGTCCGTACGGATGATCAGCAGCCGCACGCTCCGCCACAGCAGCCGCCACCGGCCGCCGGTGCCCCAGCCGGAACGCCGGACCCACCTCGCCCAGTCAGCGCCACGGTGGAGAGCAACTTCACAGTGTCGCCGTGACCGCGAGGGCAGTCCGCCGGGTCGGCGGACGCACTCATCGGCCGGCGTACCTCAAAGGTCGATTCGCAAGTGCGGCAACGGAACTCATACCGGGGCATGGCCCCAAGGGTACGACGTGGGTCATACTCAACGACGTGTCGGGCGGGGAGGAGCCAACGCTGCGGTCTGCCGCGCCCTCGCCCGAGGCGGCCGCGCCCGAACCAACCGCTTCCGAGGCGGCCGGACCAGAGGCCGATGTACTCGAGCTGGGCTCGCCGCGGCATGCCCGGCGGCTTCCGCAACCGCGCCGGTGGCCCGGACTGGCGGCCCGTGCTGCCGGTCGCGCCACCCGCGCGGTCGGGCGCTGGGCTGGCCGCCCGTCCGGCCGGCTGGTGCTGCCGGGGCTGTTGATCGCGTTCCTGCTCGCGCTCACCGGGGCGGCCGGGGCGTACCTCGTGCCGTCGGCCGCCGGGCCACCGCCGGCTCCCGCGCCGAGCGCCTCCGCGGGTGGTACGCCGACCGCCGAGCCGCCGACGGTTCCGCCGGAGAACCCGCCGCCGCTCACCGTCGGGCCGGGCGACCCGATGCCGGCCAACCCGTCCGGCCGTGAGGCGAGCAAGCTGGCGGCGTGGGCGCAACCGTTGGCCGTCCGTACCCAGATCCCGCCGGTGGCCCTTGAGGCGTACGGCTACGCCGAATGGGTGTTGAGCCAGACGCAGCCGAGCTGTCATGTGAAATGGACCACGCTGGCCGCGATCGGCAAGGTCGAATCCAACCACGGCAGCACCGGTACCGCCACGTTGACCGCAGACGGCCGGGCGTACCCGCCGATCATCGGCCCTGCGCTGGACGGACAGGCGGGGCGCAAGCTGGTCCGGGACACCGACAGCGCCGCGCTGGACAACGACCCGACGTACGACCGGGCGATCGGGCCGATGCAGTTCCTGCCGAGCACCTGGCGGGCCTGGGGGATCGACGCGGATAACAGCGGCGGGGCGCCGGATCCGCACGACGTCGACGACTCCTCGCTGGCCGCGGCCAAGTACCTGTGCTCCGGCGGCCGCGATCTGGCGACCGCCGACGGTTGGTGGGACGCCGTGCTGTCGTACAACGACGTCCAGACCTACGCGCAGGACGTCTTCAGGGCGGCCACTGCTTACGGTCTGGCCAGTCGCAACACACCGTAATCTCTTGGACACTTTGGCGGACCGGCCACTTTCCACACGGCGGCATTGCCGGCAAGCTGTACGGGTGATTGTGCGCGAGTGGGACCCGTGGACCGCGTCCCCCGCTGAGATCGAGTCGGTACGGGACACCCTGAACGCGATCATCGCGATCGACATGCCCGACGACCCGGCCTGGCGGGAGACGATGCTGCGGGAGTACCTCGCCGTCACGATGCCCGGAGAACGCAGGTTCTGCTGGGTCGCCGAGGGCTCCGCGGGCGATGCGGCGGCCGGCAAACCCTTGGTCGGCCTCGCCGATGTGCTGCTGATCGGCGACGTCGGCATCGTCGAGGTCCTGGTCCATCCGCTCGCCCGCCGCGGTGGTGTGGGCAGAGAACTTCTGGCCGCCGCCGCGCGCAAGGCCGGGGACGAAGGTTTCAGCTCCGTCGCCGCCGAGGTCGTCGGGGGTACGCCGGCAGTCGCGTTCTACGAATCGGTCGGCTTCCGCTGTGCGTACATCGAGATGCGTAGCGTGCTCCCGCTGGACGGGGTGGACTGGCTCGCGCTGGGCGAGATGGCCACCGGGATCGGTGCCGGGTACCGCATCGAGTTCCACGCCGGCGGCCTGCCGGAGGAGCTCATCGTGCCGTACGCCGAGGCGAAGCAGGTGGTTCGCGACATCGACGACGGTGACCTCGATCTGCGCCCGAGCTCGTCGGACCCGGACCGGCTGCGGGCCAGCCTGACCACGCTGACCGCCCGGGGCATGAAGCCGTACATCGTCGTGGCGATCCACGAGCGCAGCGGCACCGTGGCCGGGCTCACCGAGGTCGTGACGCCGGTCCAGCACCCGACCCGGGCCGACCAGTACGACACGATTGTGGTGCCGGAGCACCGCGGGGCCGCGGTCGGCCGGGCCATCAAGGCCCGGATGCTCTTCGAGCTGCGCTCCGCCGAGCCGCAGCTGCGCGACGTGCAGACCTGGAACGCGATGGAGAACGAGCCGATGCTGGCGGTCAACGCCGAGCTGGGCTTCAAGCCGGACCGGCAATGGCGGGAGTACGAGGCCGAAGTCGCCGATCTCGTCCGCCGCCTGGCGCGGTGAGAGTTGCGGGCTAGCGTAGTAGGGCGGCCGCGTCGGTCGCCCAGTACGTCAGGATGATCTGTGCGCCGGCCCGGCGGATCGAGGTCAGCGTCTCCAGCATCACCCGGTCGCGATCCAGCCAACCGTTCGCCGCGGCCGCCTCGACCATCGCGTACTCGCCGCTCACCTGGTACGCGGCGACCGGAATGTCCACTGTGGAGTGAACCGCGGCGACCACGTCGAGGTACGGCAGGGCCGGCTTGACCATCACGATGTCCGCGCCCTCGGCCACGTCGAGCGCCACCTCGCGGAGCGCCTCGCGCAGGTTCGGCGGGTCCTGCTGGTAAGTCCGGCGGTCACCGACCAATGTGGACTCGACCGCCTCCCGGAACGGCCCGTAGAACGCTGACGCGTACTTCGCGGCGTACGCCAGGATCGCCACATCCTGGTGGCCGGCGGCATCCAGCGCCTTGCGTACCACGCCGACCTGGCCGTCCATCATGCCGGACGGCCCGACCACGTGGACCCCGGCGGCGGCCTGGGCCACCGCCATCTCGGCGTACCGGGCCAGGGTCGCATCGTTGTCCACCGTGCCGTCCGCGGCGAGTACGCCACAGTGCCCGTGCGACGTGAACTCGTCCAGGCACAGGTCGCCCATCACCACGGTCGCGTCACCGACCTCGGCGATGACGTCGCGGATCGACGTGTTCAGCACGCCGGCCGGATCCGTACCGCCGGTGCCGGTGGCATCCTTGCGCTCCGGTACCCCGAAGAGCATGATGCCGCCCACGCCGGCGCGGACCGCCTCGGCCGCCGCCTTGCGCAGCGACTCCCGGGTGTGCTGGACGACACCGGGCATCGACGCCACCGGCCGCGGTTCGGTCAGCCCCTCCCGGATGAACATGGGCAGCACCAGTTCGGCGGGCGCCACCCTGGTCTCCTCGACCATTCGGCGCAGCGCGCGGGTGCGGCGCAGCCGGCGTGGCCGTACATCGGGGTACGACATGGCGAATCCCCTTATCTGAACCGCAATGCCGTCGGTCCCTGCACCTTGGAACCGCGGCGCTGCTTGGCGGGCATGGCGGCGAGCTTGTCACGCAACTCAGTGGCGTACGACGCGAGCGCCTCCACGAGATCCGGCACCGACGCGTGGTCCGGCTGTACGTCCACGCGCAGCCCGAACTCGACGGCGGTCTCGGCGGTCTTCGGACCGATCACCGCGACGACCGTACGGGCGTGCGGCTTGCCGGCGATGCCGACCAGGTTGCGCACCGTGGACGAGGACGTGAAGAGCACAGCGTCGAACCCGCCGGACTTGATGGCATCGCGGATGTCGGCGGCTGGCGGCGCGGCCCGGACCGTCCGGTATGCGGTCACGTCGTCAACCTCCCATCCGCGCTCGAGCAGCCCGGCGGCGAGCGTTTCGGTGGCGATGTCGGCGCGCGGGAGGAGGACCCGGCCAACCGGGTCAAGCACCGGGTCGTGCGGGGCGAACTCGGCGAGCAGGCCCTCCGACGTCTGCTCATCGTCGGGCAACAGCTCGGGCTGGATGCCGAACGCGCGCACGGCGTCCGCCGTCGCCGCGCCGATGCAGGCGATCTTCACGCCACCGAAGTGACGCGCGTCGAGACCGTGCTCGGCGAACTTCTCCCAAATCGCCCGCACAGCATTCACACTGGTAAATACTACCCAGGCGTAGCGCCCGTCCACCAGACCCTTGACCGCGCGCTCCATCTGCGCCGGGGTCCGCGGCGGCTCGACCGCTATCGTCGGCACCTCGCACGGGATCGCGCCGTACCCGCGCAGCCGCTCGCTCATAGCGCCGGCCTGTTCCTTCGTCCGGGGTACGAGCACCTTCCAGCCGTACAGCGGGCGGTTCTCCCACCAGCCGAGCTTGTCCCGCTGGGCAACACCGGCGCCGACGGTGAGGACCACCCGGCCGGTGAAGCCGAGCGCGGCGGCCACGAAGCTGTCTACTGTGGACGTCGAAGTGTACTGGGTCTCTCCGGTGCCGTCTCCGGTAACGGCGACCTGGGTCGCGCCGTCCACGCCCGCGGAGAGCAGCCCGTCGCGGACCGTGGCGAGGTCGCCGGCCTCCACCGCGATCGCCACCGAGCCGCGGGCCACCCCGGCGGCCAGCGCCTCAAAGTCCACTGTGGACACATCATCGACGTCGGCGGCGGTGCGCACACCCGGCAGCGGTACGCCGGCGTAGGTGGCGACCCCGGCGGCCTGCCCGATGCCCGGTACCACCTCGAACGGAACCGCGGTACGCGCGACGGACTGCACTTCCTTGATGACCGCTTCGTGCCCGAACGGGTCGCCGGCGACCAGATGCACCGCGCGCAGGCCGGACCGGGCCGCGGACAGCAGCACTTTGGCGACGTCACCGGGCGCACCCTCGGCCGGGCTGAACTCCGCCTCGGGATGCGCGTCGGCCCGGATCGCGGCCAGCAGGGAGTCGGGCACGCTGCGGTCGTAGACCACGTGGTCGGCGTGCACGAGCGCGTCATGGGCGCGGCGGGTCAACAGGCCCGGGTCGCCGGGGCCGGCCCCGGCAAACGCGATGCGGCCGGCGGGCTTACGGGTGCGGGTCATCATGTGCTCCCAGTACGTCGGTGCGGGCTCCGGCGTCCAGCAGGTCGGCGGCGAGCAGCCGCCCAACCGACTCGGCGCCGGCCAGCGTTCCGGTACGGGACAGCCGGATGGCCTGGGTGCCATCCGGGCTGAACACCGCACCGCGCAAGTAAATCTCGTCATCGTCGGTGACGTCGGCCAGCGCGCCGACAGGCGCGCTACAACCGGCCTCCAGCGCGGCGAGCATCGCCCGCTCGGCGGTGACCGCCGCGCGGGTCGGCGCATCGTCCAGCGCCGCAAGCAGTTCGATGAGGCCGTTGTCGTCGATCCGGCACTCCACCGCCAGCGCGCCCTGGGCCGGGGCGGGCAGCATCAGCATCGGGTCGAGCACCTCGGTAACCTCGCCGGTACGGCCCAACCGGGCCAGCCCGGCGTGCGCCAGCACGACGGCGTCGAGCTGGCCGGAGGCCACCTTTCCCAGCCGGGTATCCACGTTCCCGCGGATCGGCACCGGTTCCAGCCCGCGGCCGAGCGCGTACAACTGGGCGATCCGGCGCAGCGCACCGGTGCCGATCCGGGCACCGGGTGGCAGCTCGGCGAGACCGAGACCGCCGCGGGCGATGAGCGCATCGCGCGGGTCGGCGCGCTCGGGCACCGCGGCCACCCACAGGCCATCGGCGGGTGCGGTCGGCAGGTCCTTGTACGAGTGGACCGCGATGTCAATCTCTTTGGCGGTAAGCGCTTCCCGCAGAGCTGAGACGAACACGCCGACACCCAACTGCTGAACCGGCGCGGAGGACCGGTCGCCGGCCGTGACTATCTCCACGAGTTCCACCTCGCGGCCGGTACGCATGCGTACCGCGTCGGCGACCGCGCCGGACTGGGCCAGGGCGAGGGCGCTGCCACGGGTACCCAGGCGGATTCTGCCCACGGCGTCGCTGGCGCCTGCGGCGCTTGACCGACTCCGACGCGAAGGTGTCATTACCGCTCACCTCCCAGGGAGGGCACCTCGTCCGCCCGCCGGGGGCGGGGAACCTCCAGGTCGAACAGCTCGCGAAGCAACGCCGCGGCACGGTCACCGTCCGGCCCGGCGGCCAGCTCCCGCACGCGTACGGTCGGCGAGTGCAGTAGCCGCTGGACCACCCGGTGCACGGAGTGCGAGATCTCGGCGCGCTGCTCGTCGGTCAGATCCGGCCGGCGCTGGGCCAGGCGGCCCAGCTCGGCCGCGACCACCTCCTCGGCGCGGGCGCGCAACGCGGCCACCGTCGGTGCCACCTCGGCGCCGCGTACCCAGGTCAGGAAACCCTCGACCTCGTCGGCGACGATCCGTTCCGCGGCCGCCATGTCCACCGCCGCGACCGCCTGCCGGGGCGCATCAGCCAGCGCGTCAATGTCCACAAGCAACACACCGGGCAGCGCACCGACGGCCGGGTCGACATCGCGGGGTACGGCCAGATCGAGCACGACCAGCGGGTCGGCGGCTCGGCGACGGGCCAGCGCGGCGCGCACGGTCTCCGCGGCGAGCACGGTTTCCGGCGCGGCCGTCGCGCAGATCACGATGTCCACAGTGGACAGCGGGTCGAGCACGTCCGCAAACGGTACGGCGTCCGCGTCGTACGCCTGCGCCAGCCGTACGGCCCGGTCGGTGCCGCGGTTGGTGACCGCGAGCGGCCCGGCGCCGACCCGCTGCAGGGTGGCCAGCGCAAGGGATCCCATCGCACCCGCGCCGAGCACCAGCGCCGGCCGGCCGGCTAGCTCGCCGAGGTGCCGCTCGGCGACGTCCAGCGCGGCGGTCACCACGGACTGGCCGGCCTTGTCGATGCCGGTCTCCGAGTGGGCCCGCTTGCCGACCCGCAGCGCCTGCTGCATCAGCTCGTGCAGCAGCCGCCCGGTCGCGTCGCGCTCGGACGCGGCGGCGTACGCCTCGCGAAGCTGGCCGAGGATCTGCGCCTCGCCGACCACCATGGAGTCCAGCCCGGCGGCGACCCGGTAGGCGTGCCGTACCGCCTCGGCCTCGTAGTGCACGTACAGGTGCGGCGCCAGATCGGCGGCGCCGCAACCGGCCCGGGCGGCGAGTACCCCGGCGATGTCGGTCAGTCCACCGTGGAACGCCGAGACCGCCGCGTACACCTCGACCCGGTTGCACGTCGAGAGGACCACCGCTTCGCCGATGTACTCGTTGGTGAGCAGTACGCCGAGCGTCTGCGGGAGGTCCGCGGGCGCCACGGCCAGCCGCTCCAGCAGGGTCACCGGAGCCGTACGGTGGGACACCCCGACGACGAGCAGGTTCACGTTCCGACCGCCTCCCCGGAAAGCCCGCCCGGCAGCCACGTCAGCGCCGCCTTGCGATGCTCGTGGAACGATAGGATCTGCAGCTCGATCGCGAGGTCGACCTTGCGCACATCCACTCCTTCGGGCACCGACAGTACGCACGGTGCGAAGTTCAGGATGCTCGTCACACCGGCGGATACCAAGTGGTCGGTCACCTGCTGGGCGGCGGGCGCGGGGGTGGCGATCACCGCGATCGCGATCGACTCCTCCTTCACCACGTCGGCAAGCTCGTCGATATGGCGTACCACCAAGCCGTTGATCCGCTCACCGACCCGGCCGGCGTCCGCGTCGAAGAGCGCCGCGATCCGGAATCCCCGGTTCACGAAGCCGGCGTACCCGGCAAGTGCGTGGCCGAGATTGCCGATGCCGACGAGCGCGACCGCGCGGCTCTGGGTCAACCCGAGCACGTACTCGATCTGCCGGATCAGCAGCATCACGTCGTACCCGACCCCGCGGGTGCCGTACGACCCGAGGTGCGACAGATCCTTGCGTAGCTTGGCCGAGTTGACCCCGGCGGCCGTGGCGAGGCCCTCGCTGGACACCGTGTCGTGGCCGCCCTCAGCGAGCGCGTGCAGCGCGCGCAGGTACTCCGGCAGCCGGGCAACCGTCGCCTCCGGCAGGTCCGGGAACTCCGGCTGGACCGGCACGGCCGGGGCGGTGCTCGGTCGTCCGGATGGGCCTGGACTCTGACCGGGGCGGTGCTGGCTCATACGACTCCGTGCC
>DASRRF010000793.1:0-5430 GCA_035695905.1 Micromonosporaceae bacterium
ACACGCCACCGTAGATGCAGACCGTCTCCGGCCGCGCCTTCTTGATCGCCGCGAGCATCGACATGCACACCGGATGCGCCGGCGTACTCCCGGCGTGGCCGGTCATCACCGCGACCGGCCCGGCCGCACGTACCCGCTCGACGATCTGGTCGTCGCGCAGCCGCATTGCCTCGGCATCGAGCAGCGAGGCGTCGAAGCCGGCGTCGCGCAGGGCGCCGCCGACCATCAGCAGACCCAGCGGCACCTGGTGCCCGACGCCCCAGTTGCTGGTGATCGTCTGGTACGGCGGGTTGATCAGCAACGTACGCATGCGAACCTCCGTCGCAGACGGATACCTGCCGGCAGCGTACGACTTCTTGACCAGTTGGTCAAATCAATCGAGTCAGACCGCTATGCTTGCCGGTCATGGCACGTTCTGGACCCAAGCGCGGCGATGCCCGGCGAACGGACACCCGTACCGCGATCGTCGACGCGACCGTGGTAACCCTTGCCGGACACGGATTCTCGGCCACCAGCGCCCGCGCCGTCGCGGAACGCGCGGGGGTGGCACCCGGCGGCGTGTTCTACCACTTCGGGTCGATGGACAACCTGCTCGCCGAGGTGTTCACGATCTGCCTCGACCGGCGCATCGGCCGGCTGCGTACCGCGGTGGACGTACCCACGCCGCACCTTCCCGCGGCCTTCACCCAGGCGGTGCGCGCCGAGTTCGCCCACATCGAGTCCCGCGCGCTGCTCGAACTCGTGGTCGGCGCGATCGACTCGCCGGTGCTCGCCACCCGGGTGCGCGCCGGCCTGGCCGAGTCGTTCGCCTTCACCCGCGAGGTGGTTGAGGTACTGTTGACCGAGTCGCCGTTGGCCGAGGCGCTACCCCTGGACCTGATTGCCCAGGTGGCCGCGTCGGCGTTCTTCGGCTTGGCCGTGATGAGCCTGGTCGGCGCGGACATCGACATCGACGGCATGACCACCCTGGTCAACACGCTGCTTGGGCTGGTCCTGCCGGCAAGCGCCCCGGACGGATAGTCCCGGTCCGGTCATGCGGGCCGGATGGCCCGGCCGGACCGGGTCGGTCGGCACTGATGTGTTTCGTGGCCTGGGCCGTACTGTGGGCCGGGGTCGAGGGAGGTCTATGAGGATAAGCGCTATGCCGCGACTCGTCATCGTCTCGACGTACCCGCCACGGCGCTGTGGTCTTGCCGCGTTCGCCGAAGCCCTGCGGGTCGCTCTGCTTGCACCGGGTACCCAACGGAGCGTGCAGGTGTGCGCGGTCGACCGGGACGGACTGACGTACGGGCCGGAGGTCGTCGAGGTCATCCGGCAGGACTGTCCGGACGACTACCGGCGGGCCGGCCGCGCGCTGGCCGCCGACGGTGTCGACCTCGTGGTGATCCAGCACGAGTACGGAATCTTCGGCGGGCCGGACGGATCATTCGTGCTCGAGCTCGCTGACGAGCTGCGCTACTGGGCCGTGCCGTACGTGGTCACGCTGCATACGGTGCTGTCCGCGCCGAGCCCGGGACAGGCGGCGACGCTGTCGGCGCTGTGCGAAGGCGCCGCCCGGGTGACCGGGTTCACCGAGACGGCCCGGCGGCTGGCCGCACGGACCGGGGTGGCCGAGCCGGCGCGGTTCACGGTCGTGCCGCACGGGGCGCCCGCGGTGTTGCGCACCGCCGGCGCTCGGCAGGTCGGCTCGACAGTCCGCACCGTTCTGGATGAACTGGGCGACGCCCGGGTGCTGTCCACGTTCGGGCTGATCGGGCCGGGCAAGGGCCTGGAGACCGCGATTGCCGGGCTGCCCGCGGTGGTCGCCCGGCATCCCAGCGTGCGCTACCTGATCGCCGGAGCTACCCACCCGGAGGTCGTCCGGCACGGCCGGGAGACCTACCGGGACGGCCTGGCAGCGCTGGCCCGGGATCTGGGCGTCGCGGAACACGTGCTGTTCCTGGATGCATTCCTCACCGAGGACGAGCTCGCCGCGCTGCTGCAGCGAACCGACATCTACCTGACCCCGTACCGGTCCCCGGACCAGATCTGCTCGGGCGCGCTGACCTTCGCGCTGGCCGCCGGGTGCCCGGTGGTCTCCACCGCGTACCGGTACGCCATAGACATGGTCACCCCCGACCGTGGTGCACCGCGCGGGCTGGTGGTTGCGTGCGACGACGTCGAGGGCTTCGCCGGCGCCATCGACACGCTGCTCGCCGACCCCGGCCGGCTGGCCGCCGCCCGCAACGCCGCGTGGGAGCTGGGCGCCACGCTCACCTGGCAGTCGGTGGCCGCCCGGTTCGCCCAGGTCTTCCAGGACGCGACGCAGGCCACCGCGCCGATCGGCGCGGCGCCGCGGCACGGCGCGTTCAGCCTCGGCCACCTCGACCGGCTCACCGACGACGTCGGGATCATCCAGTTCGCCCGGGGTGCGGAACCGGATCCCGGCTCGGGCTACTGCATCGACGACGTCGCCCGGCTGGCCATCGTCGCGGCCGGGGTCTCCGCGCTGCCGTTGCCCGCCAACCCGCGAACCGGTCCGTGGCTGGCCGCCGCGCTGCGGCTGATGGAGGCGGCGCTGCGGCCCGAGGGCATGCACAACATGCTCGGGTACGAGGGACTCTGGCGGGACCGGCCGCACCTGGGCGACCACGTCGGGCGGGCGGGTTGGGCGCTGGGCCGGCTCGCCGGTCGGGACGGCCCGCCAGCCATCCGCCGGCAAGCGCGCCGGCTACTCGACGCGGTGCTGCCGCTGGTACCGCTGCTGACCGCGCCGCGTTCGCGGGCGTACGCCATCCTCGGACTGTCCAGGTTGGACGATGCCGACCCGGACGAGCTGGCGGCGTTGCGTGATGCGGCCGGTGCGCTGTACACCGCCGTACGCCACGATCCGGGCTGGCACTGGTATGAGCCCACCCTGACCTACGACAATGCGCGCCTACCGCAGGCGTTGCTGGCCGCCGGCAGCCGGCTCGGCGACCCCGCGATGGTCCAAATCGGACTGTCCACTCTGGACTGGTACTTGACCCGGGTGGGGCTCGGTGCGAGTGGGGCGATGCTGCGGGTGGTCGGCAACGAATGGCGGCACGTCGACGGGAACCCGCGCGCCACCGACGGCCGCGATGGTGACGAGCAGCCGCTGGACGCCGCGGCGACGGTCGAAGCGCTGGTCGAGGCATGGCAGGTCACCGCCGACCCGCGGTATGCCGTCCTGGCCGGGCGGGCCTTCGCCTGGTTCCTCGGGCGGAACCGGACCGGCGTGGCGCTCTACGACCCGAGCACCGGGGGCTGCCGGGACGGGCTGTCCGCAACCGGGGCGAACGCAAACCAGGGCGCGGAGTCCACTCTCGCCTACTACCAGGCGCTGCTCGCCATGGTCGCCTGCGGGTTGGGTGATCTGGCCGGACGGCCGCGCGTCACCCGGTCCGCGCTGATCAGGATGAGGGCGCCGGTCCGCGGGTCCGGTGTGCTCAGGCGGTGACGCTGCGCTGCCTCCGGCCGCGTATCGTCAGGTGATCGTGCGGAGGCTCCGCCCCTGGCGGTCAGCCGAACCGGTGTGGGCGGACGAGGGAGGGTTCATGGCGGGCGTGCGCCGCGGGTTGGCCGAAGAGTCCGCGCAGGCGCGCGTCGAGGATCGCGAAGGCCCCGGCGCCAACGAGCTGTTCTCGCGCAGTCCGGCCAACCCTTTGTTGACCGCGGCGGATTGGCCGTACCCGGTCAATGCGGTCTTCAACCCGGGCGCTGCCCTGGTCGACGGCGAGACCGTGCTGTTGTGCAGGGTGGAGGATCGCCGGGGAATATCGCACCTGACCGTGGCGCGCAGCTCGGACGGCGTGACCGGCTGGCGGGTCGATCCGACCCCCCTCATCGCACCGGACCAGCACGGGTACGCGTCCCAGTTCGGTGTCGAGGACCCACGGATCACCCGGGTGGACGAGTTGGGCGGCTGGCTGATCGCGTACACGGCGTACGGGCCGGCCGGTCCGTGTGTGGCCCTGGCGGTCACCGCCGACTTCCGTACCGTCGAATACATCGGCGTGACCATGCCACCGGAGGACAAGAACGCGGCACTGCTGCCGTACCACATCGATGGGCAGTTCGCGCTCTTCCACCGGCCGACGTCGCCCATATCCGGCCGGGCCGACGTGTGGTTGTCCCGCTCGGTGGACCTGCGTTCGTGGACCACACCCGAGCCGGTGTTCGGCGCGCGGCAGGGGCCGTGGTGGGACTCGGTCCGGGTGGGCATGGGTCCGCCGCCGCTGCCGACGCCGCACGGTTGGCTCGGCATCTACCACGGCGTCAAGCAGATGGCCACCGGCGGCGCCGTGTACCGGGTCGGCCTGGTCCTGCTCGACACCGACCATCCGGTCCGCGTGCTGCGCCGCGCCGACCCGTGGGTGTTCGGCCCGACCGCCGCGTACGAAAGGGTCGGCGACGCACCCAACGTGGTGTTCCCCACGGGGCTCGTCCACGACCCCGAGCACGACCTGATCCGCATGTACTACGGCGCGGCGGACACCTCCGTCGGCCTGGCCACGGCCTCGTACGCGGACGTGCTGGCGTACGCGTTGACCTGCCCGGCACCGGACGCCGGCTAGCCGGACCGGGCGCCGGACGACGACTCCCGTACCACGGCTACCGGGCAGGTCGCGTGGTGCAGCAGGTGCTGGCTGACCGAGCCGAGGAGCAGGCCCGCGAAGCCACCGCGGCCGCGAGAACCGACCACGACCAGCTGGGCGTCGTGGGAAACCGCGGTCAGCGCGTGGCGGGCATCGGCGGCGACCAGCCGGGTGGTCACCGCGACGGTAGGGTGCTTGTCGCGCCAGCTTCGCATCGCTTCCGACAGCTCATGGCGCTCCGCGGTCTCCAGCTCGGCGACATCCTCGACGAGCGGACGTACGTCGCTGCGCCACGGTACCGGCGGTGACGCCCACGCCCGTACGGCGAGCAGGCCGACCCCGCGGGCGGCGGCCTCCTCCATAGCGAAGCCAATCGCCAACCGGGTCTGGTCCGACTCGTCCACCCCGACAGCCACCGGTCGACCCGCGGTCAGCGCCGGTTCACCGTCGCGGACCACGACGACCGGACCGTGTGCGTGTACGGCCACAGCGACGCTGACCGACCCGACGAACAGGCCGGTGAACCCGCCGAGCCCGCGGCTGCCGAGGACGAGCATCCGCGCGTGCCGAGACTGTTCACAAAGGATGGTCGCGGCGGCACCGTCGAGTACCGTACCCTCGACCGGTTGCCGGGTTGTCCGGGCAGCCTCGGCTACCGCTTGGTCGATCATCGCTTGGGCCCGGGCGCGCTCATCGTGGCGGTGCAGGTCTCCGGGCATCGGCGGGATGGGCGCCGGGCGCACCTCCTGGTCGACCACGCACAGCAGCCGCACCGGCGCCGGGCGCCACGCCGCCTCGTCCAGCGCCCACCGCAACGCGGCCTGCGCACTGG
>DASRRF010000794.1:0-3532 GCA_035695905.1 Micromonosporaceae bacterium
CCACCACGACGACCGCCATCTGGATCAGCGCGGGTACGTCCCCGGTACCCAGGTCGAGCCCGACCAGAGCGGCCACCCCACCGAGCCCGACGAGCAGCCCGACGAGCCGGCGCGGGCTGAGCCGGTCGCGGCCGGTGAACCAGCCGGCCGCCGCGCCGACCAGCGGCACGGCGGCGATCAGCAGCCCGGACAGCGAACTGGTCAGCCGCTGCTCCGCGCTGGACAGCAGTAGCCACGGCACGGCGAGCTCGACCACCGAGAAGAGCGCGATGGCCCGCCAATGCGGCAGTACCGGACGCAGCTGCCCGCGGGCCGCGGCGATCGGCAGGAGCAGCAGCGCGGCGATCGCGGTACGCAGGAACACCAGCGACGCCGGGGTCAGCGCGCCCACCGCCACCTTGATCATCAGATACGGGACGCCCCAGATTACGCCCATCGTGATGAAGAGCAGCCAGCCCCGCCGCGACATCGCCGTCCTCTCATTCTTTGTAGGAGCTCGGCACCATCCTCGTGCTCACGCAGATCCGGTTCCAAGCGTTGATCGTGGTGATTGCCATCACCAGCGCGGCCAGCGTCGACCCGTCGAACATCCGGGCCGCGAGGTTCCACACCTCGTCCGGCACCCGATCCCCGCCGTCACTGAGTCGGGTCATCGCCTCGGTCAGTGCGAGCGCGGCCCGCTCCTGTTCGGTGAAGAACGGAGCCTCCTGCCAGACCGCCACGGCGAACAGTCGCGGGTCGCTCTCGCCGGCTGCCTTGGCGTCCGCGCTGTGCATGTCCACGCAGTACGCGCAGCCGTTGATCTGGCTGGCCCGCAGCCGCAACAGCTCCAGGAAGGGGCTCGGGAACGGGGTGTCCGCCATAGCCGTCTGCACCGCGGAGTCCAGCCGCAGCATCGCCTTGTACGCAGCGGGCTGCAGGGCGCCGATATCCATCCGGGCGGTCATTCTCGTCTCCTCCTACGGTTGGTCAAGCCTGCCAGAGATCACTCTAGGAGGCAGATTGGTCAACCGTCAGGTCCAATTCCAGTGCGGTTTCGTGGGCCAATGCGCGTTATGCGCTGCGACCCAGGTGGGCGAGGAGCCCGGTCAGCGGGTTCGCATCCGGGGCAACCGGCAGTTTCGGCCCGAAGAGTCCAGCCTTGCGCTGCTCGTCCCCGATGGCCTGGGTGACAAAGCCACCCAGTGCGGCCACCACGGCCGCATCGATGGGGTACGGAACATCCGCGCCGCGAGCCAGGTCCCAGCCGTGCACCACGGCCTCCATCAGGCTGATGTTCGCCAGCACCAGGCCCGGTGTCGGGCCGGGCGGGAACCCGAACAGCTCGGTCAACGCGCCCGGCCGGGCGAACGCGGCCACCGAGCGCTTCGCCACGGCGGCGAACGCGCCGGCCGGGTCGGTACCGAGGTTGTCCGTGTCCGCCATGGACCGCGCGTCGAAGTCCGCCGGGGGTACGGTCTCGCCCTCGGCAACCCGGGCCAGCAGGCGTACGGACGCCACGAGGTGGTTGCCGCACTGCCGGACCGACCAGTCCGCACAGGCGCTCGGCGTGTCCCACCCTGCGCCGTTGATCGCGGCGAACACGTCGCGGGTTGCCGCGTACCCGCGGTCGAGCACGTTGATGGTCATCTGATCTCCTCGGTCAGGGCCGTCACTGCGGCCGTCCACCCCGTCTGATCCCGGCGGGTCGGGAAACTCATCGGTGCCGGGCTAGCCTGTGCCGGTGGGTACGACCACCGAGGAGGCGAGCCTGCTGGCCGCCGCGCGCGGCGGGGACGGTCCGGCGTTCCAGGCCCTTGTCGCGCCGTACGTACCGGCGCTGCAGGTGCACTGCTACCGGATGCTCGCGTCGTACCACGATGCGGAGGAGGCGACCCAGGAGACGCTGCTGCGCGCCTGGCGCGGGCTGGACGGTTTCGAGGGCCGCTCGCCGTTGCTGCACTGGCTCTACCGGATCGCGACCAACACCTGCCTCAAGGCCCGGCAGGTACGGGATCGCCGCCCGGTCACCGTCGCGGATGTGTCCTATCTGGAGCCGTACCCGGATTCGTTGCTGGACCAGCTACCGGCCGGTGGCGATCCGGCCGCCGCCGCCGAGTCGCGCGAGTCGGTGGCGCTGGCCTACGTGGCCGCGCTGCAGTTGCTGCCGGCCACCCAGCGGGCCGTGCTGATCCTGCGCGAGGTGCTCGCCTGGCGGGCGGACGAGGTCGCGGAGCTGCTCGACACGAGCGTCGCCGGGGTCAACAGCGCGCTGCAGCGGGCCAGGGCAACGCTGCGTACGGCACCGCGGGCCGACCGTCCACTGAGTACTCGCGAGCGCGAGGCGGTACGCATGTTCACCGCGGCCTGGGAGCGGGCCGACATTCCGGCGCTGGCCGCGCTGCTCCGCGAGGACGCGGCGCTCTACATGCCGCCCGAGCTGGCGGCCGTACACGGTCGAGCGGCGATCGCCGAGTTCTTCGCGACCGTCCCGAACGGCGGCCGGCTGGACCAGATGCCGGTACGCGTCATCCGGGCCAACGGTCAACCCGCGGTCGCGGCGTACCTGCCCGATCCGGATGGGTCGTTCCGCGCGTTCGGCATCGTCGTGCTCACCGTGATCGATGGGGCGATCGCGACGTTGACCGGGTTCCCGATCCCGAAGCTGTTCGACGCCTTCGGGTTGCCACCAACCAGTTTACCCGTAGGAGGGACAGCAGATGACCTATGAGTCCATTGTGGACCTGCGCAGGGCGGTCGGTACGGACCTCGGCTACAGCGACTGGCTGGAAATCGACCAGCAGCGGATCAACCAGTTCGCCGACGCGACCGGTGACCACCAGTGGATCCATATCAACCCGGAGGCGGCCGCCGCCGGCCCGTTCGGCAGTACCGTCGCGCACGGCTTCCTCACGCTGTCGCTGCTACCGGTCCTGGTCGCCGGCCGGTTCACTGTGGACGGTGCCAAGATGGGCGTCAACTACGGCGTCAACAAGGTGCGCTTCCCCGCGCCGGTACCGGTCGGTTCGCGGGTACGCGGCCGGCTGGAGCTGCTCTCGGTCGACGACGTCGAGGGCGGGGTTCAGGTCGTCTACAAGGTCACCGTGGAGCGCGAGGGCGGCGAGAAGCCGGTGTGCGTGGCCGAGGCGGTGGCCCGGATCTACCTCTGACCTCTAGGATGCCGGGTGTCCACGCTGGAGATCGTGACGTTGGCGGATCGGCCCGAGATGATCAACCGGGTGTACGACGTACACGACGAGTGGCCCGAGTTCATGGGGCACGATCCGCTCGCCAATGCGCTGTTCAACCGCGTCGCACATGTGTTCCCGGAGTACTGCCTGCTGGCCGTCGACGCGGACGGCGCGATCGCCGCGCGGGCCCGCTGCGTACCGTTCGCCATGGGCACCGCGGGCCGCGAGCGGCTACCCGACGGCGGACTCGACCGGGTCGTCGTGTGGGCGTTCCGGGATCACGACCGCGGAGCGCGGCCCGACACCGCGTGTGCGGTGGACGTCACGATAGCTTCCGGGTACACCGGCCAGGGCCTGTCCCA
>DASRRF010000795.1:0-3631 GCA_035695905.1 Micromonosporaceae bacterium
GCAGCAGGGCATCCAGCGCGGCGTTGCGCTCCTCGTCGGTGTCCGCCAGGATAAGCCGCTCGACGAGCTCGCGCCGATCGCCGAGGAACATGTGCTCGGTGCGGCACAGGCCGATCCCCTCGGCCCCGAAGCGCCGCGCCCGCGCCGCGTCCTCCCCCATGTCGGCGTTCGTGCGTACCCTCAGCCGCCGTACCCGATCGGCATGTGTCACCAGCCGGTGTACGGCGGAAACCAGCGCGTCCTGATTGGACGCAACGGCGCCCTCGAAGTACTGCACCACCGGGGATGGCTGCACCGGCACCTCGCCGAGGTACACCTTGCCGCTGGTGCCGTCGATCGAGATGAGATCTCCTTCATGGACAGTCGTACCGTTCACAGTGAACTGTCGCTTGTAGACATCGACGTCCAGCGCCTCGGCACCGCACACACAGGTCTTGCCCATCCCCCGGGCAACCACCGCGGCGTGCGATGTCTTGCCGCCCCGGCTGGTCAGGATGCCTTGTGCGGCAATCATTCCGGGCAGGTCATCGGGGTTGGTCTCGCGACGGACCAGGATGACCCGCTCGCCGCGCGCACCGGCCTCGGCCGCGCGGTGCGCGTCAAACACCACCGTGCCGACCGCCGCACCCGGTGACGCCGCGATGCCCTTGCCCAGCGGGGTCGGGTCTTTGGCTAGGTCGAACGCGGGGAACATCAGCTGGGCGAGCTGCGCGCCGCTGACCCGCTGGAGTGCCTCGTCCAGGTCGATGACACCCTCGTCGACGAGCTGGGTGGCGATGACGAACGCGGCCGCTGCGGTCCGCTTGCCAACCCGGGTCTGCAGCATCCACAGCTTGCCACGTTCGATCGTGAACTCGATGTCGCACAGATCCTTGTAATGCGCCTCCAGCGTGGCCATGATCTCCATGAGCTGGTCGAAGCTGGCCTTGTCCAACCGCTCCAGGTCCTGCAACGGGACCGTGTTGCGGATACCGGCGACGACGTCCTCGCCCTGTGCGTTGGCCAGATAGTCGCCGTAGACGCCGGTGGCTCCGGTGCTCGGGTCGCGGGTGAACGCGACGCCGGTACCCGAATCCGGGCCGAGGTTGCCGAAGACCATGGCGACGACATTGACCGCCGTACCCAGATCGGCCGGGATGCGCTCCTGGCGCCGGTAGATGATGGCGCGTTCGGCGTTCCACGAATCGAAGACCGCGCGGATCGCGAGGTCCAGCTGCTCGCGGGGATCCTGCGGAAAGTCCCGTCCGGTGTGCTCCGAGAAGATCTTCTTGTACGTCTCGACGAGCGCCTTCAGATCGTGCGCGTCCAGATCGAGGTCATTCACCGTACCCTTGGCATTCTTGGCATTTTCGAGCGCGTGTTCGAACTTCTCGCCGGGAACCCCAGACACCGTCTTGCCGAACATCTGGATCAGCCGGCGGTACGAGTCCCAGGCGAACCGGTCTGCGCCGGTTCCGGCCGAGATGGCTCCGCTGCCGGCCTGCCGGGCGAGTCCATAGACGCTAGTGTCGGTCAGGCCGACATTGAGCACCGTCTCCATCATCCCGGGCATCGAGAACTTGGCGCCGGACCGGACCGAGACCAGCAGCGGGTCGGCCGGGTCGCCCAGGCGCTTGCCCATCGCCGCCTCCAGCGCCGCCAGGTGCGCGGACACCTGTTCGGGCAGCTCCGCCGGCTCGGCTCTGGTGGCCAAGTACGCCTTGCACGCCTCGGTGGTGATGATGAACCCGGGTGGCACCGGCAGCCCGATGTTGGTCATCTCGGCGAGGTTCGCGCCCTTGCCGCCGAGCAGGTCCTTCAGGTCCTTGTTGCCTTCGGCGAAGTCGTACACAAACTTGGCCTGCTGCATGACGGTTGGCCCTCCGAAACGCGGATCTCATTCGTGGCAATTATGACCGGTACCCCTGAAGAGGATAGCGGCGAGCGGCGCGGGGGGCCGACGCCGGGGGGA
The DNA here is from genome assembly GCA_035695905.1 of Micromonosporaceae bacterium. Taxonomy (GTDB): domain Bacteria; phylum Actinomycetota; class Actinomycetes; order Mycobacteriales; family Micromonosporaceae; genus EFPC-2. Next base: position 1,952 of record DASRRF010000795.1, read on the forward strand.
GTCGGGCCGTGGCCGTGGGACGGTCAGCCGCCGGAGTCGTCCAGCTCGGCGCCCGCGGGCACCGCCAGCGAGTCGCGATCGGACAGCCACCCGTACGGCAGGGACACCTTGCCGGGCGAGTTCGTCCGTCCCCGGGGCTGACCGAGCACAGTGGACGGAAAGGGAGCGTCGCTGTCCAGCTTGCCGAGCAGATCGTCCAGTTCGGACAGTGAGGACACCATCGCCAAGGCGCGGCGTACCTCCGTACCCACCGGGAATCCCTTGAGGTACCACGCGATGTGCTTGCGGAGATCGGTGCAGCCCGGCAGCTCGCCGCCCAGCCATTCGACCAGCAGCTCGGCGTGCCGGCGTACCACCGCAGCGACCTCGCCCAGCGCGGGCATGAGCGGCTCGACGTTGCCGGCGAACGCGTTTGCCAGGTCGGCGAAGAGCCACGGCCGGCCTAGGCAGCCCCGCCCGATCACGACGCCGTCGCACCCGGTCTCGGCCATCATCCGTACCGCGTCGCCGGCCTCCCAGATGTCCCCGTTTCCGAGTACCGGGATATCCAGCGCCGCCTTGAGCGCGGCGATCGCGGCCCAGTCGGCGGTACCGGAGTAGCGGTCCGCGGCGGTACGGCCGTGCAGGGCGACCGCCGCCACCCCGGCGTCCTGCGCGGCTCGGCCGGCATCGACGTAGGTGAGGTGATCGTCATCGATGCCCTTGCGCATCTTGACGGTGACCGGAACGCCGGCCGGCGCCGCCGCCGATACCGCCGCGCCGACGATCCGGGCGAACAGCCGGCGCCGCCACGGCAGGGCGGAGCCACCGCCCTTGCGGGTCACCTTCGGTACCGGGCAGCCGAAGTTGAGGTCGATGTGATCGGCGATGCCCTCGTCCACCACCATCCGTACCGCGGATGCGGTGACCTCCGGGTCGATCCCGTAGAGCTGCAGGCTGCGCGGTCGTTCGGCGGGCTCGAACGCCACCATCCGCAGGGTCTTCGGGTTGCGCTCGATGAGCGCCCGGGTGGTGACCATCTCGCAGACGTATAGTCCCGTGCCCGTTCCGGGTCCGCTCGCGTGGGACGCGGCAGAGCCGGAATGGCCATAGCCGTGTTCTCGACACAGCCGGCGAAAAGCGACATTCGTGATCCCGGCCATCGGCGCGAGCACCACCGGCGGCCAGATCCGGTACGGACCCAGCGGCAACGGGCGGGGGGCGGGCGTCACCCACCCAGGATGGCATGATCTGCGGGTACCGGCTCACGCCGGGCGGCCGGAATCTGGCAGAGTCTTCAGGTGTGGCGCACACACCCTCTCCCGCCGACCCCAACTGCGCCATGGCGCACGGCGAGCTGCCGCCCGACGTGCCGCCACGCACGCTCGTTGCGGTCTTCACATCTCCCGTCGCGGACCATCTACTCCACTTTGGACGCGATCTCGGATTCCGCACCGTACTGCTGGAACCCGACTCCAACCGGCTGGCCGACGCGGAATGGCGGTACGCGGACGAGGTTTTCACCGCACCGCACGGTGACTTCATCGACCCGCTGGCCGACGTCGTCGTCACGGATCACGATCGGGAGGAGCTGGGTTCGGTCCTGCACGCTGTGATCAAGTACCCGGCCCGGTGGGTGGGTGTGATCGGCAGTCCCCGGCACACCGCCCCGCACGTCGAGGCGCTCCGCCGGCTCGGCGT
>DASRRF010000796.1:0-3047 GCA_035695905.1 Micromonosporaceae bacterium
GACCCCGCTGCTGTCGCTGCGGCCGCTGCCGGCAACGCCGACCATCAGCGTGACCGCACCGATCCATCCGGAGACCCAGCCGCCGTTGTCGACCCTGGAGGAGCCGACCAGCGCCGAGCCGCCGGTGCTCGGCCCCGCCCAGGTGACCCTGCGCAGCACACCGCCCGTGGCGGCGCCGGCGGTGCCGCCGCTCACCCCGGAACGGGTCCAGGCGCTGCTCACCGATCCGGCAACGCCGGTACAGCTCGCGCACTGGGTTCAAGAGCACTTGGCGGTACGGGGTGCCGACGGGTCGTTCGTACCCAAGTCCGCCGGTGAGCTCGACGCAACGCTGGCGCACCTCCGGCGGGAGGCGGCGCTGCTGGTCGCCGGGCACGACGCGGAGCTCGCGGTGGGTGCCGGATCCGCCGGCGAGGCCGGCCGCTCCACCGGCGCGCGGCTGCCCGGCGACGTCGTCACCGCTGTCGACCACGTCGTGTCCCGGTTGCCGGAGGCGCTGGACCCGGCCCGGCAACCGCTCGCGGCCATTCGCACCCTGGCCGACTTCTTGCCGCAGCTGGTCGAGCCGGCACAGTCGACCGGAGATCTCGCGCCGTTACGCGGCGCGCTGCGCGAGCTGAGCCGGACGGTGGCCGACTTCCGCGCCGCGTACCCGGCCGTCGAGCTGCCGGATCTGCTGCATCCGGCCCAGTTGGCCACCCGGGTACTCGCCGTCGATCCCGGTACGGGTCGGTTCCACGTACTGGACCAGGCGATCGCCGGGGTGCTGGCGGAGGACGTATTCGACGCCGGCTACGCGGCGCACGTCGTCGACCAGCTCGCTCGGGCGGTCCCGATGGACCCCGAGCTGGCCGCAGCGGTCCTGGGGGAGCGCGCGCGTGCGCTCGTCGCCGACATTCTCGCCGACGAGCACGGCGGCTTCTACCATCGTGCGGTCTACAGCGCCGAGTTCCAGGCGATGTTCATCCGGCCCGACACCCTGTTCCTCGATGCCGCCTCGGCCGTGGCGCACGAGAGCGAGCACGCCTTGCAACCGGACCGGCGGGTGGCGCGACGGGCCGTCATAACGGCCGCGACCACGGTGTTCCAGCGGGATGTGGCGCTGGCCCGGCTGACGCTGGAGCGGGAGATGCCGGCCTTTACCCGGCAGCGGGAGTTCTTCACCGGCCTGATCCGCCGCGCCTCGGTCGGCCCGCCCGACGTGGAGACCGTGCGCAGCGTGGTGCCCGCCCGCTACGCCTGGCTGCTCCAGTCGCCGGCCGGCATCGAGGCCGAGATCGTCCGGCGCTACATCCTGAGCCAACCGGGCGGTGCGGACATCGTCCGCGCGCTGCACGACGACCCGCACGGCGACGACACCCTGCTGCACGAAGGCGGAACCGGCGCCGGGGACATCGGCCCGCGGGTACCGATGACGATGAAGGACGTCCGCCGGGTGGCGCACCGCTACGGCGTCGACGCCTCCGATGTGCGCATCGTGCTTCGCAAGGATCGGATCGGGTACGAGGGGTCGACCGGACCGGACCAGACGATCTCGCTGACCCGGGACGCGTTCACGAACGAGGTGCAGCTTGCCCGCACGCTGGCACACGAGCGGTACCACGTGGACCAGCTGCGCAGCGGCGTCCCGTACCCGACAACGAAGGCCGAAGCGGTGCCCTGGGAGCGGGAGGCGTACGCGTACGAGGAGCAGTGGTGGCGCGACCACCCGCTGAACCCGGACCGCGAGCCACCCGACCCGGGCGGGCCGGTCGTGCCGCCCACCGGCGGTGGACCGGGCTCGGGCGGCTCCGGCGGCGGTACGGAGTTCGCCACGTTCAACCGCGAGCTGACCGACCGGGTGAGGGCGCAGGCCCACCGCGCTGGTACCTCACCCCTTGCCGAGCTGCAGCAGTTCGCCATCCAGCGGGCGCTGGCCCGGATCTTCGCCGCGAGCCCCGATGCCTGGGTGCTCAAGGGTGGGCAGAGCATGCTGGCCCGCTTCCCGGGCGCGCGGGAGAGCAGCGACATCGATCTGATCCGGATCTCGGGCGGCGATCGAGACGCGATGGCGGCCGACTACTCGGCCGCGTTGCAGCGCGATCTCGGTGACTACCTGACGTTCGTCCCGCGGTCCAGAGTCGATCTGGCGAACGTGCCGGGCGTCAGGCTGGCGCATACCGTACTTCTCGGGGACCGGGAGTTGATGACGCTCAGCGTCGACCTCGTTCCGCCGAGAACTCGCCCGGTCTGGCAGGAGCCGGCCGTGGTTCCCATGCCGGCCCACATCCTCGAGACCGGCTCCGCCGATGAACGTCCTGATCTGCGAATCATCTCGGTGCACGACGTTCTGGCCCACAAGGTATCTGGGATGTACACCTACACCGGGAGCGGCGGCCCGCCGGAGCGCGCCCAGGATCTGGTGGACATCCTGGTACTGGCCACGAACACGGCCTGGGATGGCCCGGCCACCCACGCGATGCTCCGCGAGGAGATTGCCTGGAGGCTGGCGCAAGGTGAGCCGATGCGGGTTCCGGATCACTTCGAGGTGCCGAACCCGGCCTGGGGCAGGATCATCGGGAAGTACGCCGCCTCCACGCCCGGGCTGCCGTACATGAACCTCGGTGATGCCCTACCGCTGGCAAGGGCATTCCTCGATCCACTCCTCCGGCCGACGCCGCCGCGCGCCGACTGGGATCCCCGCACGCTCTCCTGGGTGCCCCGGGTGGATGAGGTGTTCGTGGACACCGGACAGCCTGATATCGAACGGCCTGAGATCGAACGGCCTGAGATCGAACGGCCTGATCCGGCCGAGGTCCGCCTGATCGAGGCGCCTGGCGAGGGCCCACCATCAACGGTCTTCGCCGACCAGGCGCTGATCGACCGGTGGGACACCCTGTCCGGCGGGCGGAACCAACCGGGAAGTCTCCAGGCACAGATCGCGGCTCTGAAGGCGCGCACAGATCTCGGGCTGGCCGGCAAGATCAATTTGATCCGCGACCGGATGTTGCCCGACGCCGGCACCGATCCGTCCCGCGTACCCGGCTTGGAGAGCAAGAACCTGCGGT
>DASRRF010000797.1:0-2851 GCA_035695905.1 Micromonosporaceae bacterium
TGGTCGCCATCGTGCGGGCCTCACCGCGGAAGCGCTCCGCGAAGCCGGGCTCCTCCAGCAGCGCGGGCAGCAGGATCTTGATCGCGACGGTACGGCCGAGCACCTCGTCGGTACCCCGCCAGACGTCACCCATCCCGCCGCCGGCGATGCGCTCGTCCAGCCGGTACCGGTTGCCAAGCAGTACGCCGGGGCTCAGCATGCTCCGCTCCTCATGGCTGCGGCGCTCCTCATCGCAGTCCCCGCTCGGCCAGGATCGCCTTCATCACGTCACCGGCGATGCTGGCGGCCTCGTGGCTACCGCCCTTACCCGCCCGCTCCAGCAGGACGGCGACGGCGGCGATGGGCACGTCCCCCTTCATCACGAACCCAATGAACCACCCGTGGTCACCGGCTTTCTCCTCATTCTCTGCCGTTCCGGTCTTGCCGCCCACCCGGAACCCGGCAATCTGCGCACTCTGCCCGGTACCCTTGTCGACCACGCTGATCATCATGTCCTGCAGGTCCCGGGCGGCCTGCGCGTTGGCCGACTCGCGCAGCGTCTTCGGCTGGCCGGTGTCCATCGTGGTCAGGTCCGGGCTCTGCCGCTTCTCGATCAGGTACGGCCGCAGCTGGGTGCCGTAGTTGGCCACCGCGGCCGCGATCAGCGCGCCCTGCATCGGGGTCATCCGCACATCGGCCTGTCCGATGCAGGACTGGGCCAGCAGCGGCAGGTCGTCGGTGCCGTCCGGGTCCTTGATGTCGCCGGTGTGGCTGGCCTCGGTACGGAACACGTTGTTGCCGTCCTCGGTGAACCGCGGCTCGGACTCGAAGCCGAGCGCCTGCGCGGCCGCCTTCACCTTGTCCGCGTTCAGCTTCTCCACGCACATCCGGGCGAACGCGGTGTTGCACGAGACGGTGAGCGCCTGCTTGAGGGTGAGCTGCTGCGGGCAGACCACGCCGGGGGCGTTCCCGATCGGGTGGTCGGTGTCCGGCGCGGTGTAGCTCGACCCGCCGGTGAGCACCGTCGCCGGGGTCATCCCGGCCTGCAGCGCGGCCAGCGAGGCCACCACCTTCATCGTCGACCCGGGCTGGAACGTCTCGGACAGCGCGCGGTTCAGCAGCGGCTTGGCCGGATCCTGGTCCAGCTTGTCGAAGGCGGCCTGGGCCGCGTTGCCGTCGTGCACCACCAGCGCGTTCGGGTCGAAGCTGGGCATCGAGACGAGCGCCAGCACCTTGCCGGTCTTCGGGTCCAGCGCGACCACGGCGCCCTTGCTGGTCCTGCCGTTGGTGGCCAGCCCCTTGACCGCGGCCTCCTGGGCCGCCTTGGACAGCGTCAACTCCACGTTGCCGCCGGCCGTCTGCTTGCCGGTGAACAGGTCGCGCAGCCGGTCCGCGAAGAGCTGGTCAGCCGTACCGGAGAGGAAGTCGTTCTCCAGCTTCTCGATGCCGGTGGCCGCGCCGTTCACCGGCTTGTACCCGACGATGTGCGCGTACAGGGCGTTCGTCGGGTACGTCCGCAGGAACTTCAGCTCGTCGGTGGTCTCCTTGCTGGACGCCACCGGGGTGCCGTTGACGACGACCTTTCCGCGCGGCCGCTCGTACTCGGCGACCTGGACCCGGCCGTTGTAGTCGCTGGTCCGGTACGCGGTCGCCTGGTAGCCCTGCACCCAGTTCAGGTTCGCGAAAAGCAGCCCGAACAGCAGCATGATGACCACGCCCACCCGGCGCAGCGGCGCGTTCATGTCAAAACCTCCGTCGTGGCGCCGTGCAGTTGCGCCGGGCCGCCCCGGGGCGGTGCGGTACCCGTGCCCGGGCGCACCGATGCACCACCGCCGATCGCCGGGCGGCGCGCCGCGTCCGAGATGCGCAGGATCATCGCGACGAGCAGCCAGTTCGCGATCAGCGACGAGCCGCCGGCGGACAGGAACGGGGTGGTCTGCCCGGTCAGCGGGATCAGCTTGCTCACCCCGCCGACGATCACGAAGACCTGCAGGCCGAGGGTGAACGCCAGGCCACCGGCGAGCAACTTGCCGAACGAGTCGCGGACCGCCAGCGCCGCGCGTATCCCGCGCTCGACGATCAACAGGTAGATCACGAGCAGCGCGGTCAGCCCGAACAGCCCGATCTCCTCGCCCATCCCGGCGAAGATGAAGTCGTTGTGCACCTCGGGCACCTGGGTCGGCTGCCCGGCGCCCGGCCCGGTGCCGAACATCCCGCCGGTACCCAGGCCGAGCAGCGACTGGCTGAGCTGGTACCCCTTGCCGTACGCGTCACCGAACGGGTTGAGCCACACCTCGACCCGGTCGGAGAAGTTGCGGAACGGTCCGCCCAGGCTGGCACCGAGGCTGTACGCCAGCCCGGCCCCGCCGAAGAACAGCAGCAGACCGATGATCAGCCAGCTGACCCGCTCGGTGGCGATGTAGAGGCTCACCACGAACATGCCGAAGTACAGCAGCGATGTGCCGAGGTCCTTCTCGAAGACCAGGACCAGCAGGCTGAGCAGCCAGACCACCAGGACCGGGCCGAGGTCGCCGCCGCGCGGGAAATCGATGCCGAGCACCCGGCGACCGGCCCGCATCAGCACCTCGCGCTTGCGGACCAGGTAGTACGCGAAGAACGAGAGCAGCGCCAGCTTCGCGAACTCGCCCGGCTGGATGGAGAACCCACCGATCAGGATCCACAGCTTCGCGCCGTTCACCTCGGAGAACCGGCGCGGCAGTACGGCCGGGAGCATGACCAGCACGATTCCGGTCAGCCCCAGGGTGTACGCGTACCGGGAGACCGACCGGTGGTCGCGCACGATGATCAACAGGATCGCGGCACCGACGAGGGCCGCCAGGGTCCAGGCGAGCTGCCGGCCGCCCACGCCGGT
>DASRRF010000798.1:0-10254 GCA_035695905.1 Micromonosporaceae bacterium
GAACCTGCGGTTCTACGCGCACCAGTCCGGCGAGCTGTTCATCCACAGCGCGGCGCTCAAGCTCAACCCGGACACCACGATCGATGTCGGCTACCACCTGGACCAGACGCTACGGGCGTTCGCCCAGGAGGCCCGGGCCGCCCAGCTGGCCTTCCTCGACGCGGTGCCCGGCGGGATGACCGCCGAGCAAGCCGACGCGGTGGCCCTGTGGCGGGCGCACCAAGGCAAACCGGTCACCGGCGTGGAACCTGCGGAGCTCGCCAACGATCTCATCGACATCTACACCCAGCCACTGCGCGACGCGCTGAGCATGCGGCAGAAGCTGATCGACGACTACGGTGTAGCACCCCATCGGGTACGGGTGGCGTACGGCGGGCTGCCCGAGACCGACACCCGGTACGGCGAGTCCCGGTGGCAGCGGGCGCACATGCTCGCGCTGGCCCGGATCCGGGACAACCCGGTCGCGGCGCGCGAGGTACTGGTCGACACGATCCGCGGTACCGGCGAGGCCGCGGTGACCCGCGACGCCCGGGCGGCCGCCGTGGCGCAGCGCCTGTTCGCCCGGCACGAGGAGGCGGCCGGGGCCGGCACGAAGTACGCCCTGCTGTGGGTACGGGACTCGCGAGCCGCACCGGCGGCCAACCGCAACGGGCTGGATACCCAGCCGTCGGTGCTGCGGCAGACCATCGACGCGGTACGGGCGGACCACCCGGACCGGCGGATCGTGCTGGTCGGTGACGATCTCTTCGCGCGCCGCCCGGAACTGCGCGCGGCCTGGGATCGCGACGGTGTGCTGGACGGGGTTGACACCGGCACCCTGGTCCGGTTCTGGCGCCCGGAGCTCAACGGCGGCCAGGCGCTGAGCCCGGCCGAGCAGGCGCTGTTCTTCCACAAGCTGATTACCGAGCGGGACATGATCCAGGTCGGTACCGAAAGCGGCGCGCTGGAGATCCCGTTCCTGCTCGGCGCCCCCACGGTTTACCTCGAGAACATGGTGTACCACCTGAACAAGGGGAACCGCTGGGCGCACATCTGGCAGGAGTGGCGCTACGGCGAGTTCGAGACGGTCCTCGACGAGCACGGCAACGTCCGCTTCGACCCGTCGGCCCAACCGGTCCGGCGGTTCCACGGCTTCGGCGACCCGCTTCCGCCACCGCTGCCTACGGTGCAGCGCGTGCAGTTCGGCCCGGATCTGGCCAACCCGAAAACCCGGCAGGGCCCGATCGTGATGGACTTCCCGCCGCAGCTCGTCGCGCTGACCGCGGACCGGATCGTCCGGCTGGTCGACGGACACGGGCTGGATCACTGGTCGGCCCGGCTCGGGTACTCCGAACCGGCCGGCGGCGGGGGATGGCCGGCGTGGGATGCGCAGGACTGGGCGCGCAGCCGGTACTACGCCGACCAGCTGCACCGGTGGCTGCACACCGACGCGAGCTCCCCCGAGGCGATCGGCCGCAAGTGGGACGCGATCCGGCTGGCCCTGAAGGGGGTGCTCGATCCGGGGTTCACCATTGACCCCGAGTACGCCGGCCTGGCCATCGTGCACCCGTACGCGCTCCTGCACTCCGACCACGCGGTGCCCGCCGACGAGTCCGCGCGGATCGCCCGGGCGTACGCGGCCGATGGCACGCTGCGCGGTCCGGCCGTGGCGGGGGCGCTCGGTAGCCTGCTCGGCGATCCCGTCCTGCGCCAGCGGGCGGTTGACGACCTCGCGGTCTTCCGGCTTGAGCCGGCCGCGGTACGGGACCTGCGCGACGCGATGGGCCGGGTGCTCGCGGCCAAGGCCGGTGTCGAGCACGTCCCAGGACCGCCCGCGGAGCGGCCGCCGGTGAGCCCGCAGAGCCAGCCACGGCAGCCCACGCCGCCGGCGGTCGTGGAGGCTGCCGCGCGGATCGACGCCTCGACGACCCGCCTGGTGATGGCGGCGATCGGTCTGCGGGTCGGTACGGACCTGCGCAACCGGGTCGGTGACGGCGACTTCTACCTCGCTCTGTTCGATCCGGCCGATCCGTCGGCGGGGGGCCGGGTGCTGTCCGCGCGCGACTTCACCGCGGACGACGTGGTCGCCGCGGCCGACCGGCTCATCTCGATGAATGACCCGGCGGTGGATCCGATCCTGCGCCAGATCGCGGTACGCGAGCTGGCCCGGACCTGGGCGGCGCAGCCGTACGACTCGGTGCGCGCGATCGCGATGCAGGAGGTGGCACGCGACCGGTTCCGGCCCGGCAACACCGCCGACCCGGCGATGGACTCCGCGCTGCGCAAGATGGTGGACAACGAGCTGGAGTACAACGCGTACGTCATGGGCGAGGCGCTGCACGCCCAGTACGACATCACGCAACGCGAGCTGGCCGCGGCCGCGGTACCCGCGCGGACCCTGTACCTTCCCGTACGGCTCACCGAACCCGAGCACCACGCGCTGGCCGGCACCGCCGCCGGCAGTGCGGTCCGGCTCGCCCCGGGCCGGCCGCTGGAGCAGTGGACGAGCGACCGGGACGCGGCACTGCGCGCGCTGGCGGTACTCGGTGAACGGGGTGCGGTGTTCGCTGCCCCGGTACCCGTGGAAACGATTTTGGTGGCTCCGGAGACCGGGTTGAACGGCCCGCGGGACGGCGCGCACGCGGTGTTGGGTCGCCCGGCGCAGGCCACCCTGGAAGCGCTGGGGCAGCCGGGCGCCGCCGTACACCCGCACCCCGCCGGACCCACGGTCGAGGTGCCGCCGCCGGGATCCAGCGCAGCCGTACCGGATCCGGGGCCGGTGCCGTACGACCCCCGCTACCAGCTGGCACGGCTACCGGGCTGGCACGAACAGGTCGGCGAGCTGCTGCGGGCCGGACCGGACGGCAGCTACCCGCCCTGGTGGCCGCGGGACGACTCCGGGTACGCACCGCAGGCCCGCGACCTGGACTACCTCCGCATCGACCAGCAGCAGTTCGAGTGGTTCCTGAGCCGGCAGAGCCCGCTCGGGATGACTCCGGCCCAGTTCCACCAGCTGCGACTGGATCTGCTGGAGGCGCTGTGGCGGGACGGGATCGCGCCCACCGAGGTGGACATCCGGATCAAGGGTTCGGGTGCGCGGTTCTTCTCCGGCCGGCACAAGGAGTTCCCCACCGAAGCCCAGCTGGCCGGCAACCCGGCGGCGCTCGCGGAGCTGCGGCGGTGGCTGGGTGCGGATACCTACCGCCCGCGCCGCACCCCGTTCGACGCGCTCTACCGGCTCGGTCTGGACGAGCCGAGCGACTACGACCTGGACATCTCAAGTAGCAAGATGATCGAGTACGCCCGCCGGCGGCTGCCCGAGCTCGTGCACCCAGATGACTTCCTGATGGGCCACGGGTACCTGGACAAGCTGGCCGTCGAGGCGAGCTTCCCGAACCTGCTGGTGTGGCGGGACCGCTGGCAGGCTCTGCTGCAGGGCCGGACGATCTCGCTGGGCGTCTTCGAGTCGAGCGGCTCGTTCGACAGGTCGGAGTTCTTCATCGTCTCGGAGCACTTCCGGGTCGAGGACTGGAAGATTCATACGCCCGGAGGCCAGTGACATGACGATGGAGCCGATCTTCGACGTGCAGCTCGAAGGTCAGCTGGACCAGCCAAGGCTGGATCGGCTCAGGAAGTTGCTCAACCTCCAGCCGCAGGGGCGGCTGACCGATACCGAGGACGCGAGCTTCGGCCGCCGCGCGCTGCGCGACGTCGCGGACGAGTGGCTGTGGCTGGATCTGTGGCGGCGCAACGAGACCGGCTGGTCGGTCCGGCTGACGTTCACCGGGCCGCGCCCCGCGCACCCGGTGGTCGCCCAATGCCTGGCCGAGGTGCTGGGTGCGGCCGCGGCTCTGGGTCTTGCGGTGACCCGGATCTGGCCCGCGCCGGCCGAGCCGGTGCCCGCCGCGCGGCGCCGGGAGCTGCCCACCGGACGGGCCCTGTCGGTCCGGCTGGCCGGTGGCGAACGATCGGCCGGCCGGCTCGCCACCGCGAATCTCCAAGCCTTGCAGGGCACGCTCGGTTTGCACCGGGAACGTGGCGGGCTCACCGGGACCGAGTTCGGCTGGCGCTACCTGCGCTGGGCTCCGCCGGACAACTCGGTACTGCTGCAGCTGTTCGACGACCCCGATACCGGCACGCAGGTCGCGCTCCTGTTCGACCGGCAGCCGCCGCCGGCCGAGGTGGTGGACGGATGCCGGCAGGAGGTGGCGCAGGCCGCGGAACGGGCCGGCATGACCACTACTGCGACACCGGGCTGAGCCGCGCCACGATCTCCGCGGCCACGTCCCAGCTCAGCTGGGCGTCGCCGGTAACCGGCAGGAGGTCGTTGCGTACCGCGGCCACCCGGTCCGGCCAGTGCAGCCGGGCATAGGCACGCTGGTTGGGTACGGACAGCGACCCCGGTGGCAGGTCCGGCAGGAAGTAGCCGAGAAACTTGGCGCCCTCCGCGGGAAACTCGTACTGCGCGGCCAGCGGCACCAGGTCCGCGTGCAGGTCCGCCAGGTCGACGACGTCGAGCAGGACCGCATCGAACATCGCCCGGCCGACATCGCGATGGTCGGTCCAGTCCCGTACGAGGTCGAGGATCGTCCGGTGCGGGGTGGTCACCGGGACACCCTCGCGGACCGTGACGTCCTCCGGCCGCAGCGACGCCAGGTGCACCCGGACGGCCCGGGGCGCGCGGGACTCCCGCGGCGCGGTGAACACCATCGCGGTGTCCGCGAGCGATCCGAGGCCATGCAGCTGGCAGGCGGACTCGTGCGACAGCACCGCGTCGTCGGGCGGCGATGCCGGCCGCTGCCAGGCGAACAGCTCGGGCGAGAGCGCCAACCAGGCCGCGTACGGGTACGCGTACCGCGGTCCGGTCGTACTCCCGGCCACCTGGTAGACGTCCCAGTCCAGCTCGACAAGCAGGTGGGCGTCGGACAAATGGCGCACGGCCGGGTCGTCGACGCCGAGCGCCCGGGCCTGCCCGGAGGTGATCATGCCGTGCTGGCGGGCGGCCGCGGATGCCAGGTGGTAGAAGCTGTCCTCCCACACGCTGCCGACCCTACCGCTCACGACTGCCACTAGGCTGGGCAGGACCGGACTGATCGCCGACCCCAGGACGCCAAAGAATGCTCACTGCTGACATGCTGGTCGATCTGGTACGCCGCTTCCTCCTGCGCGACGGTGAGACGATCACGTGGACGAAACAGTTCACCGACGGTCCCGCTGTGGACATTGAAACCAGTACCCGGGCACTGTCGGTCAAGGTAGCCGCGGACCGGCTGCGGATCGGGCGGGCCGGCTGGGTCGACGCGGTTGTGGTGGCAGACCAGGATGTCATCCTCGTGCCGCGGGACGGCGCCCCCGTGCACCTCAACGATCGAGCAACCGCCGCCGAGCTGGGTCCACGCCTGCACCGGGGCGACCTGGACCCGGTCGCGTTCGCCGAGATCGTGGTCCTGGGCCAGTGGCCCGGGGGTTGGCAGACCGTGGTCGTGGTCGATCCGCCGCAGTGGCGCGGCCGGTATCCGGCGCAGGCGCCACTGCCCCCGGTCGAGGCACCGCGCACCTGGCGGGACGGCGAGGAGCTGCAGCTGTCGTTCTTCGCGTCCCGGGAGTACGCGGAAGCGGTCGGTGGCCGGGCCGTGCTCGACGTGACCGCCTGGTCGGTACGGGTACCGGCCGGCGCGCCGGCCACGTGGGAGCTGCGGCCGGTGGCCACCGCGGTGCCGTTGATGCCGCCGTGGCCGGACGCGACCGAGCGGGCACAGACCGCATCGGCGGACGACTGGCACGAGGCGTACGGCCGGGTGTACGCGGCCCTGCCCGGCGACGCGCACGTACCGTGCCCGAACTGCGGCCAGGACGCGTTGCACGTGGCCTTTACCGGACCCACCGGCGGACGGGTCGGGTTCGCCTCGTTCTGGTGTGACAACTGCCGCTACGGCCTGCACCTATCCCGGGCCACCGCACCGCAGGGCGTCGAGCTGATCCCGATCGAGCTGTCCGCGGACGAACACGCCAAGCTGGTGCCGGACTACACGCTGGTCACCGACGCCTAACGTCGCGGCCCTACCGCCCGGCCAGCGACGTCCGGCACACGGGTACGTAGTCGGTGTGGCGTTCGGCCATCTTGCCGTCGATCGAGATGGTGCACCGCAGCTGCGCCGACTGACCGGGGTTGGGCTCGGCCGGGTCCGGGGTGAACGAGCCGGCCAGGTCCACCGACTTGACCTTCGGGTACGCCACGGTCACCTGCAGGGACCACGAGGCCCCGAACATCGTGGTCTTCACCTGGTGCCCCTGCGCGTCGGTGTACGACGCGGTGATGTTCGCGAACGCGACCGGGCCGACCATGTTCAGCTCGTAGCTCACCGTGTGCGACACCGATCGCGCCCCGCCGCCGCTACAACCCACAAGCACAAGCAGCAGCGGTACGGCGAACAGGCTGACGCGTCGCATCGCGGTACACCGTACCAACTCCGACGGGTTACAGTCGGGCGTGACACATGCGGCGGGCCGGACCGTTCCCGGGGCACGCTACGCCTTCGGCGTGGTCCACCCCGGTTCGCCGATGCTGCGGATCCGCTACCGCGACGGGATCACCGTGGGGCCGTACGGGTTTCCGGACTGGATTCCGTACGCCCGCGCGGTTGTCGAGCTGCCGCCCGTGCGGCCCGGAGATGCCCACCGGGCTCGCCTGGTCGATGTGCTCACCGCGAACACGGCGATGGCCGGGCACGGGGGTCCACTGTGGACAGATGTCGAACCGCCGGGTACCCCGATCGGGTGGACCTGGGCGCACCTGGCGATGAGCCGGCAGATCGCCCTCGTGCCGGTCGAGCTGCACGCCGCGTACCGCCATCTCGGCGGGGTGAGCACGGGCCCGGCACATAACCCGGGACCGGGCCTGCCGGTCGACGATGCTGAGCCGCCGCGGATCCGGTTCACCGAACGCCTCTCCGACGACGCGCTGGCCGGCCTCGAAGAGCAGCTGGGCGTTGCGCTGCCGCCGGCCTACCGCGGCTTTCTGGGCCGGACGAACGGCGGCCGGCCGGTGCCGGCGGCGGTGCACCCGGGCTTCGGGTTCCTGGCCGACCAGCCGTTCTTCGGCGTGGCCCGGGCCGATCGGTTGCAGAACCTGGGCTACGCGAACGCCTGGTTCGGCGACCGGCTGACCGCGGACTGGCTGGCCATCGGGTACGTGCAGGGCGGGCTCGTCGTGGTCAAGGTGCGCGGGACCGGCACCGGCTCGATCTGGTACTGGGATGACGACGACCCGCGCGACGCGGACGAGTACACCGCCGAGGAGATCTGCGACCGGCTGCTGCACCGGTGTGCCGACGACTTCGACTCGTTCTGGTACACGTTGCGGCCGGTACCGGCATCGTTGCTGGCGCTCGCCCGCGACGGCCTCGTACTCACGCCGGAGCGGTTGGGGACCAGCTTGCCGGCGGCGCGCCGATGACCGGCGATGCGGTGGGTTGGCGGCCGGCCAACGACACCGAGCTGGCGCTGATGAACGCGCTGGCCGCCGGTGACCGTCGCGGGTACTTCCGGATCCTGCGCACCGTACCGCTCTACCTGCCGTTGCTCGCGTCGGAAGGGGACGACCCGGGTGCGCAGCGGTTCGTCACGGCGCGGCTGTTCGGGATCACGTTCCTGCCCGTGTTCACCTCGGTCGAGGGCATGTCGGGGTACGTCGGCGATGCCGCCGACGCGTACACCGTCACCGGCTATGCCGAGCTGCGCGACAAGTGGCCGGTGGCGGACTGGCGGCTGGCGGTGGCCCCGGGCTCGCCGCTGGAGGCGTACCTGCCGGTCGAGTCCGTCGAGGCGGCGGCCGTGGGCGAGCTGGAGATCCCGACCGCGGCACAGGCGCTCGGTGCCGCGTCGACAGCCGGGAGCGCACCGCGAGCGTCCGATGTGGACAGTGCTCTCACCGGTGCCGCGGCCGGCGGGGACGCGCGCGGGTACCTCGACACGCTGCTCGGCGCGCAGGTGTTCGTACCCACCGCGGAGCCGGTGGACGGCCCGGAACGCCTCCTGGAGCCGGACTTCCCGTTCGCCGTCGCGGGTACCGCGCAGGCGCCGGCGATCGAGGTGTTCACCTCGATCGCGCCGATCGGTGCCCGGCCCGCGGTCGAGGTGCCGTTCATCGCGCTGCTGACCGTGTGGCCGGACCGGCATGCGCTATTGGTCAACCCTGGCACCCCGCACTCCATCGAGCTGCCCGCCGACGAGGTTCCGCTGCTTCTGCTGTGGCCACAGGAGACGGGATGATCCGCTTACTGCTCACCGCCCTGCTGGTCGCCGCCGGCGTGCCGTTCGCCGCGCCGGCCGGGGTTGCCGCGCCGGCCGGGGTTGCCGCGCCGGACAACTGCGCGCAGCCGGGCCAGCCGTACAAGCCGGTGCCGTGGGCGCAGCGGTTGCTGGCGCCGGAGCGGGTCTGGCCGTTCTCCCGCGGCTCCGGGGTCACCGTCGCGGTGCTCGACTCCGGGGTGGACGCCGGCCATCCGCAGCTGCGCGGCCACGTTGCCGCCGGCTTCGACGCGGTGCTGGGCCACGGGCCGGCCAACGACGACTGCGTCGGTACCGGCACACAGGTCGCCGGCGTGATCGCGGCCCAGCCGACGCCGGATGTCGGGTTCGCCGGGTTGGCGCCCGGCGTGACGATCCTGCCGGTGCGCATCGTCGCGAGCGCCGGCTTCGGCGGGGGGGTGCCGCCGGACGTACTGGCCCGGGCGATCGACTGGGCGGTCGCCAACGACGCCGATGTGATCGACGTGTCGATAGCCGGCTACGGCGCCGATCCGGCGGTACAGGCGGCGGTGGCCAACGCGGCGGCAAAGGGCGTGATCGTGGTCGCCGCGGTGGGTGACCTGGGGGACTCGGGCGGCGACGTACCGGTCCCGTACCCGGCCGGCTACCCGGGGGTGATCGGTGTCGGGGCGATCGATCCGGCCGGCAACCGGTGGTCGCGCTCGCAGTACGGGAACTACGTCGACCTGGTGGCACCCGGCGTCGCGGTGGCCACGCTGCAACGCGGCGGGGGAATGGTCCCCGAGGTCAGCGGGACCGGCGTCGCGTCCGGGCTGGTGGCCGGCACGGCGGCGCTGCTGCGGCCCCGGCACGGCGAGCTGACCACCGGGGAGATCGTGCGCCGCCTGCTCACCGGCGCGACCCCGGCACCGCTCGGCCCGATCAGCCAGGAGTACGGCCGGGGCGTGGTCAACCCGTACGCCGCGGTCAACTATCGGCCGGCGGCGGGTACGCCGGCCGCGCTGCCGGGGCTGATCCGGCCAGCCAGCGGCCCGGAGTCCGTGTTCGCCCGCAGCCGCCGGGCGGCACTGGCCGGCGCGCTCGGCGCCGTACTCGTGGCGCTGATCGTGGTGGCCACCGCGGTGACGCTGCCCCGGGGCCGGCGCCGGTTCTGGCGTCCGGCCTTGGCCGCATCGCCGCCGCCGGCACCGGAGGAGGCCGAACCCGGGCCGCCGGTACCGCTGTTCGAGGAGCGCTGAGCGCGGTCGGTCAGCGACCGGCCACCTTGACCGCGGCTACCGGATCGAGGGCCGGACCGGACGGCAGCCGGGTCACCAGATCGGCGGGTACGCCCACCGCCTGCTCCGGTTGGTAGCCCAGCATCTGCAACGCGGTCGAGGACGCCACCGCGTACCGGATGCCCAGGTCCGTCACCAGGTAGTAGGCACCCGCCTCGGCGGTCGGCGAGGCGAGTACCCGGACGATCGCCAGCCGGCCGGCGGGTACCAGGACCCGATCGGCAAGCCGTACCCCCTCGGGAGAGACCGACCCGGTCGGGGAGGCGGCCTCCAGGCCGGGGACCGTGCCCCCGACGGTGATCCCGGGTGCGGTTCGCGCGTCATTGGTGACCGCGCAAAGCAGCTCGCTCGCGGTCGGGGTGGCCAGGTTGGGCGGCGACTGCGGCGGCTGGACATCGGTGGCCGACTGGGCCAGCCGGCTGCTGCGTTGCGCCGCGGTGGCCTCGGCGACGGCGACCGTCACCCGGTGCACCGCGACCTGCGCACCGAGCACCGCCTCCTGCAGCGGGGTGATCGGTGCCAGCCCGTCGTCGAAGACCAGGTACCGTCCCGGCCCGGCAACGAGGACGTCGCCGATGGTCCATTTCGGTGCGGCGGTCGACCGGCGCCCGCGGTCGGGTACCGAGATCGGTGCGATGTCCAGGCCGCCGGGCAACGCGGTCAACCAGGCGGTGCCGGCCGGCGCGGCGGTGGCCAGCGCGCCGAACAGCGCCGGTACCAGAGTCTT
>DASRRF010000799.1:0-4711 GCA_035695905.1 Micromonosporaceae bacterium
ACGGGTTCGGTGGCGCGCCGCTGTTCGCCGTACCCGAAATCACGATTGATGGTCAGGGGCTCCTGCCGGAACGTGCGGTGGCTGCGCTGCGCGACTGGCTCACTGACCTGGCGCGAGACGCCCAGGCCAGGTCCGCGGTGGTGCGGCAGACCGTGGCCGGCGCGGTCGCCGCCCTCGGGCCGGTGGTCGCGGGGCTGGCCAACGCCGCCGACGACCAGGTCACCGCCGCACAAGCCTTGACCGATCGGGTACGCCTGGCGTATCGCGGCGCCACCAGCGCGGTGGAGAGCGGGATACGCGACGGCACCGTGCTACGCGGTGAGGTGCTGGCCCGCTGGCACGAGTTCATCGGCACCGGTGAGCTGTTCGCCACGCTGCAGGCGCGGGTCGGCCGGCTGCGGGATCGGTTCGTGGCCGCGGTGACCGGGCGGCCCACCCCGGAGAACGACCTTCGGATGGCGCTGGAATCAGGCCTGGCCGCGCTGATCCGGGGTGCCGCCAGCGACGCCGCCGAGCAGGCCGCCACGGGTTGGCAGGCCCACCCGGCCGGCGCCGAACTGCTCGTCGCGACCCGTAGCGGTGCCCACGCCGGCCGGCACGGCGGTCACCCGGTCGACCTCGGGCGCCCGTCGGCGGATCTCACCGATCGGGCCGACCGGCTGGTCCGGGACTGGCAGCGCGGTGTGCTCGATCTCGTCCGGCGGGAGGCGGCCGGCAAGCGGACATCGGCCCGCGCGGCAGCGTACGCGGTCAACGCCGGCGGGCTGGTGGTGATGCTGGGCGTCTTCGCGTCGACCGCGTTCATCCCGACCGGGGCGGAGGTCGCGGTCGCCGGCGGTACGACGATCGCGGCGCAGAAGGTGCTTGAGGCGATCTTCGGGGACCAGGCGATCCGCAGTCTGGCCGGGACCGCCCGGGACGACCTCCTGGATCGGGTACACGCGCTGCTCGCCGCGGAGGAGAAGCGTTACCTGGACCGGGTACCGGACGTCGCCACGGCGGATGCGTCGGCGGCCCGACTCCGGACCGCCGCGCAGACTGTCGCGGACGCGGCGACGGCGGCCGAGCTCGTGCCGGTGCCGGAACCCGCGCCCGCTGTTGAGCCCGCGCCCGCTGTTGAGCCCCCGCCCGCCGAGCCCGCCGCCGAGCTTTCGGAGCCTTCGGCGGCCGCGGAACCGGAGCCGACGGAGCCTTCGGAGGCTGCGCCGGCAGTGCCCGAGCGGACCGAGGTGGCTCCGTGACCGGCCTGGTCAACAAGCTGCGCGGCGCGCTGACCGTGGATCGCGACGTGGACGGTGCGCGGCTGGTCGGTCGGGTGGCCGCGCTGGGCTTCTTCCTCAACGCGGTCGAGGGGCACCTGCCGGACGACGTACTTGTCCCGGCGCACACCGTCGTCGAACACGCCGGTCAGCGCCTCGCCCTGTCCCGCGAGCACACCGTCGTCGCGCTGGCCGGCTCGACGGGTAGCGGGAAGTCGAGCATCTTCAACGCGATGGCCCGGCGGCAGCTGTCGCCGGTGGGCGTACGGCGACCGACGACCGGGGTGACCCACGCGTGCATCTGGGGACCGGCGAGCACCGCCGCCGAACTTCTGGACTGGCTCGGCGTACTGCCCCGGCACCGGTACACCCGGGAGAGCGTGCTCGATGGCGAGGACGAGGCGGCGCTGCGCGGCCTCGTGCTGCTCGACCTGCCGGACTTCGACTCGGTGGAGGCCGGGCACCGGCTCGAGGTGGACCGCCTGCTGGCCCTGGTCGACATGATCGTCTGGGTGGTCGACCCACAGAAGTACGCCGACCAGGTCGTCCACGACACGTACCTGCGGCAGTTCCACCGGCACCGCGAGGTGACCGTGGTCGCGCTCAACCACGCCGACCGGCTGTCCCCGGCCGACGTCCAGCGGTGCCTGGTGGACCTGCGCGGCCTGCTGGACTCCGACGGGTTGGCCGGCGTACCGGCGCTGGCCAGTTCGGCCGTCGCGGCGCCGGGCCACGGCGAGTTGAGCGGGATCATCGAACAGGCCGTCCTCGGCCGGCGGGCCGCGCTGCGGCGGCTCTCCGGCGACATGGACCGGGTCGTCACCGAGCTGTCCACAATGGTGGGTCCAGAGCCGGTCAAGGACGCGGTCGACACCGGCACGGAGCGAGCACTCAGCGAGGCGCTGGCCCAAGCGGCCGGCGTACCCGCGGTGGTCGACGCGGCCGAGCGGGCGTACCGCCACCGGGCCGCGGCCCAGCTCGGTTGGCCGCTGCTGCGGTGGTTGCGCCGGCTGCGCCCCGACCCGGTCAAGCGGCTACACCTGGCTGAGCCCACTAGGTCCACAATGGACAGCCCGGTAGGCGCAACCTCGTTGCCCGAACCGACCCCGGCGGTACGGGCGGCCGTCGGGCTCGCGGTGCGGACGGTGGCCGACCGGGCCGCCGGCGTACTGCCCGGTCCCTGGCCGGCCGCGGTCGGTACGGCGTCCCGGGCGCGCCTGGCCGACCTGCCCGACGCGCTCGACCGGGCCGTTGCCGCGACGGATCTCGGGCTATCCCGTACCCCGTGGTGGTGGCGCCTGATGGGCGGACTGCAGTGGCTCGCCGCAGGTGCCGCGGTGGTCGGTCTGGGCTGGCTACTCGTCGGCTACCTGCTCCGGCTGCTCGGACTGCCCACAATGGACCATCCGCGGATCGGCGCGGTTCCGGTGCCCACCGCCCTGCTGCTCGGCGGACTGCTCGCCGGTGCCCTGATCGCCGGCCTGGGCCGGGTACTCGTCGCGGTCTTCGCGCGCCGTACCGCGGCGCGGACCGAAGCGCGGCTGCGGGCCGCCGTGGCGCAGATCGCCGATGAGTACGTCATCGCCCCGGTCCGCACGGTACTGCGGGCGTACGGCGAAGCCCGGGTCGCACTGGCCGCGGCCGCGGGCGATTGGTGACCCGCCGCGGCGTGCTCAGCGCCGGCCTGTGGCTGCTCGGGCTGCTCCACCTCGGTTGGGGAATCTGGGCGTTGGTCACCCCGTACGGCTTCTTCACCACGTTCCCCGGCCTCGGTCAGCGGTGGACCGCCGGGTACCCGCCGTACAACGCGCATCTGGTCAGCGATCTCGGCGCCACGTTCACCACGTTGGGCGTCCTGCTGGTGACTGCGGCCGTGCTGCGGGACCGACGAGTGTCCATTGTGGTGCTTACCGGCGTCATCGCCTTCTCCGGGCTGCATCTGCTCTTTCACGCGGTACACCACGGACTGCTGACCGGCGGTTCGCTCGGTGCCAGCATCGCCGCACTCGCGCTCGGCGTCCTCGTACCCGCGGTGTTGCTGTGGGGTGTGCACAAGTAACGGTTCGGGCCGGTACTTCCCGCTACCCGTGGCACCGGTGCGCTGGCACGGTATGGGCGTGCAACGATTCGACGGCGAAGACGATGACGTCGGGGTGATTACCCGTTTGTCCCGTCCGGTAGGTGGTGGGAGGATACTGCCGTACCTGGAGTCGCCCACCCACCGGGGGTATGGCAGATGGAGCAGGAGTTCCTATCCGGGCTCACGCCGACGGAGCAGAACGAGCTGCGCCAGCTGGGCCGGGTCCGGCGTTGGCCGGCCGGAGCCACCGTCCTCAACGAGGGCGACCGGTCCACGACGGTAATTCTTGTGCTCGCCGGCCGGGCCAAGGTCTTCTCCATCACCGATCAAGGTCAAGAGATCATTCTTGCGGTACGGGGTTCAGGCGCGCTGCTCGGTGAACTGTCCGCTATGGACGGTGGCGCACGGACGGCTTCGGTGAGCGCGCTGGAGCCGCTGGAAACCCTGGTCGTACCGGCACCCGCGTTCCTCACGTTCGTCCGTACCCACCCGAACGTATCCGCGCGGATGGTGCAGCTGATCGTCAGCCGGTTGCGCGACGCCGATCGCAAGCGCGTCGAGTTCGGGGCGTACGACACGCTCGGCCGGGTGGCGCTGCGCCTGGTTGAGCTCGCCGAACGCTTCGGCGCCCCGGACGGCCGCCGGATCCGGATCACGCTGCCGTTCACCCAGGACGAGCTGGCCGGCTGGATCGGCTCGTCCCGCGAGGCGGTGGCCAAGGCGCTGCGGACCCTGCGCGACCAGGGCATCATCGAAACCCATCGCCGGGCGGTGTCCGTACTCGATCTGGATGGCCTGCGCGCCCGCGCCCGCTCATGACGGCGAGGTACGTCGCGCTGGGCGACTCGATGTCCATCGACATGTACGCCGGTGGTCCCGGTCGGGGTGCGGCCAGCCTGCTGCACCGCAACCGGGACGGTGACTTTCCCGGCTGGTCCGGCCGTGACCTGGCCACCGCTGGGTTCACCGCGCAGATACTGGCCGGCGACGGGGCCACCAGCGCGGACGTGCGCTACGAGCAGTTGCCGTGTATTACCACGCCGCCGACGGTGGTCACCGTCACGATGGGTGGCAACGACCTGATCGGCGCCTACGGTGACACCGACGCCGGGTACGTCGCGATCGACGAGGTGATCGTCGCCGGTTCGCACATCCTGAGCACCCTGCGCGCAGCCGGCGACTGCCACGTCGTGCTGACCACTGTGTACGACCCCAGCGATGGCACCGGCCACATCCCGGGCGCCGCGTGGAAACCGTGGCCACAGCTGCCGGCCGTACTCAACGAGCTGAACGCCGCACTGGGCCGCCTGGCCGAACAGTACGATGCCCTACTGGCGTATCCATTCAGGCCGGTGATTGATCAGGCTGTTTG
>DASRRF010000800.1:0-4197 GCA_035695905.1 Micromonosporaceae bacterium
ATCGCCGGGCCGGGGATCGCGCTGGTACGCAGCCGTCCCGCGCTGGTACGCCGGCTCAAGGAACGCGGCTACCAGGTGTACGTGTGGACGGTGAACGAGCTGGCCGACGTGGACCTGGTCCGTGAGCTGGGCGTGGACGGGATCATCACCGATCGCCCCGCGGATGTACTCGCGTACCTCCGGTAGCGGCCGGCCGGGCCGGGGCTGCCGCGGCCAGGCCGGACAAGGCACACTCGGATCGTGGTACCGGACTACCCGCGCCTGTTCGCGGGGTTGAACGCCTTGCTTGACAAGATCAACGCGGGAGATGGCGGGCTTCCGGCGCTCTACCGGCTGCTCGAGCTCGGCCAGGAGGCGCTGGGCGCGGAAGCGATGTCGTTCGTGGAGTACGCGCCGTCCGGTGGCCGGGTGATCGCGGCGACCGGCGCTTCGTACTGGGCCGTGGGCCGCCCGGTGGACACCACCGATCCGGCCATCGCCCAGCTGCTGGCCGGCCCGCGTACCCAGGAACGCCCGATCAGCGACCTGCCCGAGGAGCTGGCCGCGCAGTACCACGGACGCGGGCTGTCCCGGATGGTGGGCGCCCGGGCCGAGCTGGGCGGGCTCGTGGTGGGCAGCCTGCACGCGTACTTCCCGGAAACCGGTATCCGGGCCACCGACGCCGAGCGCTCGCTGGTGACCTGGCTCGCCTCGTCCGCGGCACGCATGTACGGCGAGCGCACCGGCCTGCCGGTACACGACGACGGGCACGTGGTCGCCTCGCTCGCCGACGGCCTGGCCATCCTCGGCCGGGACGGCAGCATCCGGCTGTGGAACCCGGCGGCCGAACGGGTCACCGGCTTCCCAACCAGCCAGATGCTCGGTGCGCACCTGCCGCTGCCGGTACCCGACCCGGGCCAGTCCGTGGATCACCGGCTGCCCGACGGGCGGTGGCTGCAGGTGCACTGCGCCGAGCTGGCCGGCAGCGACGCCCGGGTGGTCACGTTCCGGGACATCACCGAGACCCGGCGCCGGGAGCGCGACCGGGACCTGTTCATCGCGGTGACCAGCCACGAGCTGCGTACCCCGGTCACCGTCATCAAGGGGTACGCGGACACCCTCGGCGAGCACTGGGACCAGCTCAGCGACGCGGAGCGGCGGGACGCCGTACGCGTGCTCGGGCAGCGCTCGGCCGACCTGGCCCGGCTGGTGGACCGGCTGCTGTCCGCGGCGAGCAACGCCGGCGGGGCGCTCGGCGAGCTGACCCCGATCCCGTTCGACCTGGTCGACGCGTTGCGCGCGGCGGCCGACCGGCTGCCGTCCGACCTGCGCAAGGGGTTGCGGGTGGAGCTGCCCCGCACGCTGCCGAAGGCGTACGGGGACCGCGGCAGCGTGGCCACCCTGCTGACCGAGCTGCTGACCAACGCGTACAAGTACTCACCGACCGGCGCCGATGTCCAGCTCGACGCGGAGGCCGACGGACAGACCGTCTACTTCCGGGTTTCCGATCGCGGAATCGGGGTACGACCAGAGCATGTCGAGCGCGCCTTCGAGCGGTTCTGGCAAGGCGAGCTGGACGACCAGCGGCGGTACAGCGGCGTGGGGCTCGGGCTCTACCTGGTGCGCCGGTTGGTAGAGCGACAAAACGGATGGGTGTCCTTACGTCCGCGCGAAAGGGGAGGTACGGTCGCAGAAGTGCGGCTACCGCGCGCGGACGCAACATCCTCCGGGTCGGAGCTTTCGTAGGGAGGGCTGGGCGGTGTCCACAGCGGTTGCGGAACGGGCCTGGTGTGTGGTGGTCCCGCATCACGCCCTCGGCGCACAGCTGGCCCGGCACCGGCTCGCCGCCGAGCTGGCCGGCGTGCTGCGGCCGGCCCCACTCGCCGACGTGATCGCGGTCGTCGCGGAGCTGGTCGGCAACGCCGTACGGCACGCGGCCCCGCTGCCCGGTGGGGTGATCCGGGTGGCCTGGCGGCTGCGCGGTGAAAATCTCGTGGAGGTACGGGTGACCGACGGCGGCGCGCCGCAGCCACCGGTGGCACGGCAGGTGGGGCCGGACGCGATCGACGGTCGCGGGCTGGCCATCGTCGCCGCCATCGCGGACCGCTGGGGGTTCAGCCGGGACGGCCTCGGGCAAAGCGTCTGGGCCGAAGTCCTGGCGTCGTAGCCCGGATCATGCCCGGTCCGGCCTAGGCTGTTCCGTCGTGAGCAAGCGTCGCAAGCCCCCCGGTCCCGCTCGCGCCGAAAAGCCGCGCGACATCTTCGTACCCCGTCCGTTCGAGGGTCTTACCGACGAGTGCGAGTGGATCGCGCTGCGCGAGCTGGTCCCGGCGGCCACCGCACCACTGGTCCTCAAACCCGAGGTCGCCGAGCGGTTCGGTGACCGTACGGTGGCGCTGGCGACCGTACTGCCGATGGCCTGGCCGGCGATGACCCGGCCGGACGGCCACGTGCTGATCGGCCTGCAACGGCACGTCCAGTCCGGCGACCCGTCCCGCGATCTCGCGGTGGCCCTGCTTTGCGCGCTGCAGACCACACCGGGGGACACCGTCGCGGTACCCGCGCTGCCCGGTGCCGGGCCGCGGCTGCAGGACCTGCTGGCCGGCGACCCGCTGGACATCACGCTGCACGAGGGCTTCGAGTTCTGGCTGGCCGAAGGGGCCGGCGAGGACCCGAACGTGAAGGCCAGCCTGGAGCGGGCGAACGCGTCGATCTACCCGACCGCGAAGCTGGCCGTCGCGCCGGCCGCGTACTGGTGCCGGGTGCCGGAGAAGGGCCATATCCGGTGGGTACTCCCCGACGACGAGGACCGCGCGCTGGACGCGCTGGCCCGGCTGAGCGCGGTTGGTGCGCTGACCCTCGGCGACGGCACCAAGTTCGCCGGGATGTTCCGCGCGCACGGCCGGCTGGTACCCGTTTGGGACCTGCCCCGGGAGGCCGGCGCGGACGCGTGGGAGGCGCCGGTGGCCGAGTTCGCGAAGCGGCTGGGTGAGGCGATGACCGGTGCGGATCTCACCCCGGCCGAGCGCCGCGCCCGGCAAGGCCTGCTCGGCCGCCAGCTCACGCTGCGCTAGCCCAGGCGCGCGATCGGGCAGGACATGCATCTCGGGCCACCGCGGCCGGAGCCCAACTCGGAGCCGGGGATCCGGATCACCTCGACCCCGGCGCGCTCCAGCTGCAGGTTCGTCTCGACGTTGCGTTCGTACCCGACGCAGACCCGCGGCGCGATGGCGAGCGTGTTGTTTCCGTCGTCCCACTGTTCCCGCTCGGCGATCACCGGATCGAGGCCGGTGTCGATGACCCGCAGCGCGTCGATGCCCATCGCGGTCGCTGCCGCGGCGAGGAACGGTCCCGGGTCGCCGATCACCGGCTCACCGCCGTCCGGACCGGGTGTCAACGGGTACGCGATGAGCGAGTCAGCCACGTTCGGGTACATCACCACCGCGTCGACGTCGACCATCGTGCATACCGTGTCCAGATGCATGGTGGCCCGCTCCTGCGCGATCGGTACCACCAGCACGGTCCGCGCGAGCTGCCGGGCGAAGACCCGGCGGGCCAACCGTTCGGCGCCGGCCGGCGTGGTCCGCTCGCCCACCCCGACCGCGAGTACGCCCGGCGCCAGCAGCAGGATGTCGCCGCCCTCGACGTGTTCCAGCGTGGGTTCGTAGACCAGCGGTGTACCGGCGAACCGCGGATGGAACCGGTAGATCGCGCTGGTCAGCGACGTCTCCCGGCGGCGGGCCGGCATGGCCAGGCTGGTCACCGCGGCGTGGTCGCCGATCCACACGCTGGAGTCCCGGGTGAACAGCAGGTTCGGCAGCGGGTCGATGACGAAGTCCTGCCGGTCCATCAGCGTGTAGACCAGCCCGGCGCCGGTACGAAGCTCCTCGTGCGCCAGGCCGGCGATGAGCACGTCGGCCAGCGCGCCGGGATCGAGGTACCCGAGGTACTCGGCGACCCGCCGGCGCAGGCTGTCGCCGAGGCGTACGTCGCCCAGCACGGCGTCGGTCAGCTCGGCCCGCGCCTGCGGTACGGCCAGCGTGTCGGCCAGCAGCTGGGCCAGGTACAGCACCTCCACCCCATGGGTACGCAGGGCCGCGGCGAACGCGTCGTGCTCCTCCTGGGCCCGGCCGACCCACGGGATCCCGTCGAACAGCAGCGAGTCGTTGTTACGCGGGGTCAGCCGCATGAGCTCCGGACCGGGGCGGTGCAGCAGCA
>DASRRF010000801.1:0-2447 GCA_035695905.1 Micromonosporaceae bacterium
GCTGGATGCCGCGCGTTGGCATCTGGGCTCGCGCGCGCTCTACCGCGCCATCGCCGACCCGCTGGTCGGCGACGACGTGCGCCAGTTGCAGGAGCGACTGCTGGAGATGGGGTACGACGTCGGCCGCGCGGACGGCATCTACGGCGCCAGGACGGCGCACGCGGTGGCGATGTTCCAGCGCGAGGTGGGCCTGCCGCCGGACGGTGACTGTGGCCCGCAGACGCTGGGTGCGCTGCGCCGGCTGGGCCGCAAGGTGGTCGGCGGGCGACCGCAGTTGCTCCGCGAGGCCGACCAGTTCCGCCAATCCGGCCCGACGCTGGTCGGCAAGACCATCGTGATCGACCCCGGGCACGGTGGCCCGGATCTCGGCGTGGTC
The DNA here is from genome assembly GCA_035695905.1 of Micromonosporaceae bacterium. Classification (GTDB taxonomy): domain Bacteria; phylum Actinomycetota; class Actinomycetes; order Mycobacteriales; family Micromonosporaceae; genus EFPC-2. The sequence continues at coordinate 377 of DASRRF010000801.1, forward strand.
GTACCCGAGGGCCGGCTGCGGTGGACCGAGTCGGACATCGTGTACGACCTGGCCCGGCGGCTGGAGGGCCGGCTGGCCGCCGCCGGCATGCGGGTACACCTGACCCGCGGGCCGGCCCCGACCGCGGAGCTGTCCAACCGGGAACGCGCCGTACTCGCCAACGAGCTCGGCGCGGACCTGCTCATCTCGCTGCACCTGGACGGGCACCCGAACCCGGCCGCGGACGGGGCGGCCACGTACCACTACGGCACCGAGAGCGGCGTGACGTCGACCGTGGGGGAGCGGCTGGCCGGACTCGTCCAGCGCGAGCTGGTCGTCCGTACCGGCATGCGCAACTGCCAGACGCACGCCAAGAACTGGGAGATCCTGCGGCTGACCCGGATGCCGGCGGTACGCGTGGAGGTGGGTTATCTGAGCTCGCCGCTCGACCGGGCGCGACTGATCGACCCGCTGTTCCGCGAGCGCGCGGTGGAGGCGGTTGTCGCCGCGGTGCAGCGGATGTACTTCCCGGTGGAGCAGGACGTGCCGACCGGATCGATCGACGTCAGTACGATCCGCGCGCTGGCCAGCGTCATCCGGGTGTCTTAGGAGGTCGAGCGGGTTGCCGGACGGACCGGCCGCAGCAGCGCCTCCGGGCTCATCGAGCCGAGCAGCTTCTCCAGCGCGTACTCCACATCGGACTTCCAGGACAGCGCGGTACGCAACTCCAGCCGCAGCCGCGGGAAGCGCGGGTGCGGCCGGACGGTCTTGAACCCTACGGAGAGGAAGAAGTCGGCCGGCGCCACGCAGCCGTCCCCGCCCACCGGAGCGTCGCCCAGCCCCGGCTCACCGTACTTCGCGTCGCCGAACGCCTCGATCGCCTTGATCCCGCGCTTGGACAGATCCCGGGCCACCCCCTGGACGAGCATCCGGCCCATCCCGCCGCCGGCGAACGCGGCGACGATGTGCGCGGTCATCAGCAGTGCGGCGTCGGCGGAGACCGGGGACGTCGGGAACGCCAGCGAGCGCGGCACGTACGCCGGTGGTGCGTACATCACGAACCCGGCCGGCACGCCGTCGACGTACGCGAGCTTGCCGCAGGAACCCCACTCCAGGAGGGTCTGGCTGACCCAGGCCTCCTTCTCCAGCCCCGGATCGCCGGCCGCGCACGCGCGCTCCGCCGCGACCGGATCAAGCTCCCAGTACACGCACATGCGGCATGGCCGCGGCAGGTCCTCAAGCGTGTCGAGGGTCAGGTTGACCAGGCGACGCGACATCACATGCGCCCCTATCCCAGGTGCTCGGCTAACGGCACGGTCGGCCCCTCCCCGTCCCAACTGGAAGATCCTACGCTGGAAGTTCACGGTCGGGGAGTGGTCGGACAAACTGAGTTCGTCGTTACCATCGGATAAACCCGCGAGGAGGTCGTTGCCGATGTCCGGCACCACGCTCGACGACTACACCGATCGTTACGCGCAGCGTGTCGCCGGCATGACCGCCTCCGAGATCCGGGCTCTGTTCGCGGTCGCCAGCCGGCCCGAGGTGGTGTCGCTGGCCGGCGGCGCGCCGTACGTGGCCGCGCTGCCACTCGACGCGGTCGGGGAGATGCTCGCCCGGCTCGGCTCCGAGCACGGCGCGACCACCCTGCAGTACGGCATCGGTCAGGGCACCGCCGAGCTCCGCGAGCGGATCTGCGAGGTGATGGCGCTGTCCGGCATCAACGCCGGGTCCGGCGCGTCCCCCGAGGACGTCGTGGTCACCGTCGGGGGCCAGCAGGCGCTCGACCTCGTGGCGCGGCTCTTCCTCGACCCGGGCGACGTCGTACTCGCGGAGGGGCCGACGTACGTCGGTGCGCTCGGCGTCTTCCAGGCGGCGCAGGCGCGCGTGGTGCACGTACCGATGGACGACGATGGTCTGGTACCGGAGGCGCTCGAGGAGGCAATCGCGGTACCCGGCCGGCGGGCGAAGTTCCTCTACACCATCCCGACCTACCAGAACCCGGCCGGCGTCACGCTGACCGAGCAGCGCCGCGAGCGGGTACTGGAGATCTGCGAACGCGCCGGTCTGCTGGTCATCGAGGACGACCCGTACG
>DASRRF010000802.1:0-1942 GCA_035695905.1 Micromonosporaceae bacterium
CCGGTACCGGCGGCGGTCTGCTGCTCGCCGGTGTGCTCGTCGGCGTGCTGCTACTCACCCGGCGACCGGTGGCACGCCGGGTGGCGGTGGTCGCCGCGGTCGCCGCGGTGCTCGGCGCCTTGCCGGTACGGCTGGTGGCCAGCGGTTGGCCGCCGGCCGGGTGGATCGTGGTGGCCTGCTCGGTGGGGCAGGGCGACGCCGTCGTACTCTCGCTCGCGGCGGGGCGTGCGGTCGTCGTCGACGCCGGGCCGGACCCCGGCGCGGTCGACGGGTGCCTCAACCGACTCCGGGTGCGCGCGGTGCCGTTGCTGGTTGTCACACATTTTCACGCCGATCACGTGGGTGGGATCGCCGGCGTGTTCCGCGGCCGCGCGGTCGGCCAGGTCGTGACGACGCCGTGGCTGGACCCGGTGGCCGGCCGGGCGCTCGTCCATGAGACGGCGGCAGCGAACCACGTGCCGATCCGCGAGGCGGCAGCGGGCTGGGCGTACGCCGAGGGCGCCCTGCACCTGACCGCGCTCGGTCCGCTGGACCGGATCAGCGGCTCGCGTTCGGATCCAAACAACAATTCGTTGGTCGTCCTGGCGACGCAGAACGGCGTACGGATCCTGCTCACTGGCGATGCCGAGACCGAGGAGCAGGACGGCGTGCTGGCCAGGTACGGCACCGACGGGGTCCGGGTCGACGTGCTCAAGGTGTCTCACCACGGCTCGCCGTACCAAGATCCGGCGTTTCTGGACGCGGTCGATCCGCGGGTGGCACTCGTGTCGGTGGGTGCCGGCAACTCGTACGGCCACCCCAGTCCGGCCGTTCTCGACCGGCTGGCGCGCGGCGGCGCGCGGGTGCTGCGTACCGATCGCGACGGGGACGCGGCGGCGTTGATCACATCCGGCACACTCGCGGTGGCTGCTCACCCTCCGTAGTTGAGGTCGCTCGTGCGGGTGATGACCGCGGGCCGTCATAGGAGCCGTGCGACGATGACGAGGTGACTTCGCCTTCCCTCCACGCCCTGTGTCTCGTGGTCGGCGATGAGGAGCTGCTCGTCGCGCGCGCCGTCGCGGATACCGTTGCCGCGGCTCGCGCCGCCGATGCCAACGCGGACGTCCGCGAGTACCAGGCGGCCACGCTGCTTCCGGGTGAGCTGGCGGAGATGTTCAGCCCGTCGCTGTTCGGTGGCCGGCGAGTCGCGGTCGTCCACGACGGGCAGGACGCCAAGAAGGACCTGGTGGCGGCAATCCTCGCGTACGCACGGGATCCCGACCCCGAGGCGACTTTGCTGGTGACCCACGCCGGTGGGGCGAAGGGCAAGGCGTTCGCCGACGGGCTCCGGGACGCCGGCGCGGCGGTGGTGTCGGCGGCCAAGCTCACCAGGCACCGGGAGCGCGTGGACTTCGTCCGTGCCGAGGTACGCCGGGCCGGCGGTACGTGCCCGGAGGACGCGGCCGAGGCGCTGCTCGCCGCCGTCGGCAACGATCTGCGCGAACTCGCCGCGGCCTGCGCACAGATGGTCTCGGACACCGGCGGCCGGCTGACCGCCGAGACGGTGTCCCGGTACTACCGCGGCCGCGCCGAGGTGAGCGGCTTCACGGTTGCCGACGCGACGATGATCGGGGATGTCGCCGGTGCGCTCGAGGCGTTGCGCTGGGCGCTGCACGTGGGGGTCGACCCGGTGCCGATCGCGGATGCGCTGGCCGATGGGGTGCGTACGGTTGCCCGGGTCGCGTCGGCCGGTCGCGGAAGCGCGTACCAGTTGGCCAGCACGCTGGGCATGCCGGCCTGGAAGATTGAGCGGGCACAGCGCCAGGCCCGTGGCTGGACCGCGGACGGTCTGGTCACCGCGATGCACGTGGCCGCCGCCTGCAACGCGGAGGTCAAGGGCGGTGCCGACGACCGGGCGTATGCGCTGGAGCGGGCGGTCTTCGCGATAGTCGCCGCCCGCGCG
>DASRRF010000803.1:0-1535 GCA_035695905.1 Micromonosporaceae bacterium
GCCGCGCAGCCACTCGTAGCCGGGGTCGGTGCGCGCCCAGACACCCAGGTTCGCGTCGCCACCCTTGTCCCCCGAACGCGCTCCTACGAGGCGCCCGAGAGCCGCTTTGCGGCTCGTACCCCCGGATCTTGGAAGGTTTTCCCCCTCCTGGGGGTGAGCGGCTTCCAAGATCTCGGAGTAGGGAGGCTCGGGCGGGGGCACGTCGACCCGCGTGCCGTCCGGCAGCACCGCGACGTGCGCCACCTCGTTCTGGGGTAGATAGGCCGACGTGAATACTCCGAACGGCACGGCGTCGGCCGGCGGCGAGGTCAGCGTGCAACCCGGGTAGGACGCGAGCGCCAGTTCCACCGCGGCCTGGGAGAACGCGCGTCCGGCCCGCTTGGCGTCGGCATCCTTCACGTGTACGCCGAACAGCGCGCTCGCCGTCTCGATCGTCTCCGGATCCGGCCGATCCGTACGGACCAGCCGGAACTCGAGTCCCTCCGGGCCGATCGCGTCCACCAGCTGCGCCCGGACCAGCTCCGCCTTGGCCTCGATGTCCAGCCCGCAGAGGACGAACGTCATCGAGTTGCGGAAACCGCCGAGCGAGTTGATGCCAACCTTGAGCGTGGCCGGTGGCGGGGAGCCGAGCGCGCGGCTGATCCGTACCCGATCGGGACCTTCGGGTGTAAGGGTGACCGAGTCGAGATGGGCGACCACGTCGGGGCCGAGGTACCCGGGCGCGCCCACCTCGTAGAGCAGCTGTGCGGTCACCGTCTCCACCGCCACCGCGCCGCCGGTGCCCGGGTGCTTGGTAATCACCGACGAGCCGTCCGGGTGGATCTCGGCGATCGGGAAGCCGGGGCGCCGGCCGCCGTCGGGCAGCTCGGTGAAGAAGCTGTAGTTGCCGCCGGTGGCCTGCGCGCCGCACTCGATGACGTGCCCGGCGATCGTTGCCCCGGCCAGCTCATCGAATGCGGAACGGTCCCAGCCGAAGTGCGCGATGGCCGGGCCGACCGTCAGCGAGGCGTCGGTGACCCGGCCGGTAATCACCACGTCCGCGCCGGCCCGCAGGCACCGCGCGATGCCGAACGCGCCGAGGTAGGCATGCGCGGTCAGGGGGTGGCCCAGGTCCAGCGCCGCGGCCCGCTCGGTGAGGTCGTCGCCGGTGACCACGCCGACCTTGACCGGCAGGCCGAGCCGGTCGGCCAGCGTACGCACCCCGTCCGCGAGACCGGTCGGGTTCAGCCCGCCCGCGTTGGTGACCAGCCGTACCCCGTGGTCGAGGGCCAGGCCGAGGGCGCCCTCGAGCTGGCGGAGAAACGTCTTCGCGTACCCGGTGGCCGGGTCCTTGAGCCGGTCGCGGCCGAGGATCAGCATGGTCAACTCGGCCAGGTAGTCGCCGGTGAGCACGTCGAGCTCGCCGCCGGTGAGCATCTCCTGCCACGCGGTGAACCGGTCGCCGTAGAAGCCGGACGCGTTGCCGATCCTGATCACATCGGTCACCGGCTGCCCTTGGGGACCGGGTCGGAGCCCGGCGGGCCGGCGAACGCCTG
>DASRRF010000804.1:0-9934 GCA_035695905.1 Micromonosporaceae bacterium
CAACCTCGGGTACCAGTCGGCCTGGACCGACTTCGCCACCGGCCGGGTCAACATGTGGCAGCGGTGGTACAACACCCTCACCGGCCAGTTCGACACCCGCGACACCGTGGACCTGGAGGCGGTGCCGGACTCGGTGAACGCGAACCGCTTCGCCTACGCCGACGACAACCCGCTCACCGAGACCGACCCGAACGGCCAGTGGCCCAGCTGTGGCTGGTGCAAGAAGGCGGTGCACGCGGTCACCTCGACGGTGTCCTCGGCCTACCACGCCACCACGTCCTACGTGTCCTCGGCGTACAGCTACGCGTACAGCTACGCGCGCTCGTACGCCTCCTACGCGTACCACTACGCCAGCCACGCGTACCACGCGGTGAAACGTACGGTCAGCCGGGCCTACCACGCGGTCAAGCGCAAGGTCAGCCGCGCCTACCACCGGGTGACCCGGTGGGTGAAGCACACCTATCACCGGGTCAAGCACTGGGTGAAGCAGCGGTACCACGCGGTCAAGCGCTGGGTGAAACACACCTACCACAAGGCCCGCAAGTGGGTCGCGCATAAGGTTCACCAGGTCAAGAAGGCGGTCTCCAAGGCGTACCACAAGGTCAAGCAGGCCGGGAAGCGGATCGTCGCCAAGACCGTCCGGGTGGTGAAGAAGGCCGCGTCCAAGGTGAAGGACGCGTACAACGCGACCGAGAAGTGGGTCAAGGACAACAAGAACGCGATCATCGAGGTGGTCGCGATCGGTGGGGCGATTCTCGCCGGCATCGCCTGTACCGCGGCCACCGCCGGGGCTGGTGCGGTCGCCTGCATGGTCGGCGCCGCCGCGGTCATCAACCTGGCCAAGGACGCCGCCGAGGGCAACATCCACAACTGGGGCGACGGCCTCGGCTCCCTCGGTACCGGTGCCTTGCAAGGTCTGGCCGGTGCGGCTGGTGGCGCGATCGGCGGCAAGGTGGCCAGTGCCCTGGCCGGTAAGCTCGGCACGTTCGCCGGGTCGCTGGGCGGCCGGATGCTCTCCGGCGGCGTGGCCGGCGGGGCCGGCGACGCCATTACCCAGTTCGCCAGCACCGGACACGTGAACCTGCGCGGGGTCGCCGTGAGCGCCGGCATCGGCGCGGTCTTCGGCGGCCGGATGCGGGGCGGCGGCGGTAACCGGTCACCGGGGCCGGCCCGCGACGTCTACGACGGCCACGAGCAGGTCTACTTTGGACAGGCGAGGGTCAGTCCGGAGTTCTCGAGCGCGGGCCGGTTCCACGGTGCGCCGCTGGAGGACGTCGCCCGCCGGCTCGGTAGGGGCGGCGACCTGACGAGCGACGATCTGCGCATCGATGCGTTCCGGTACAACCCGGCGACGCGCCAGATGGACCCGCAGAACGGGGTTCTGGTGACGGAGAACAACCGGAGCCTGACCACGCTGTCGATGGCCGGCAGGAGGCCGACGAACGTACGGATATTCGAACCTGGGGGCGAACAGAAGGAGGAGCTCCTGGGCCGCATGGCCGAGGTCGGCCCGTTGGGCGACAGCCTGCCCGCGACCCGGATGCCGATCACGCCATCGCAGACCGACTGGACCATTCTCGGCGTCGTACACCTACCGGGGCACGGCTAGCCTTTCGGCTATGGATGACGAGGCCCTGCGAACCCGCTTCGCGTACGCACCGGAGGTTGCGGTGTCCGCCGTGCCGGACGGTCCAACGTCGGTCCGGATGAGCTACCCGTCGTCGGTCGGCGGGCTGGGCCGGACGCCGCAGACGACCACGCTCACGTTCCGCAATGTGCTGGACTTCCGGTTCCGCGAGTTCGAGCTGGGCCTGGACCTCAACGACCCGCCGGACACGCGCTTCGCGCTGATTTCGCTGCCGGACTCAGGGTTGCTGCGGGCGTTCCGGACCGCCGGCCGGATCCGCCGTCTCGCCGGGACGATCCGGGAGGAGGACCTGAAGCACTTTCGGATCGCATTCGACGAGCATGGTACGTACGACGTCGTGTGTACCGGGGTCGAGCCGTCGGTGACCTGATGAGCGTCCTCGGCGTTGACGTGGGTGGGGTGATCGTCGACCGGGTCGCCGAGCGCGAGGACACGTCGTTCTTCGGCAGCCGCCCGCTGGAGACGCCACCGGTGGACGGGGTATTTGAAGCGCTGGCCGAAGTGGCGCGGGAGCTGTTCGCGGGCCGGGTATACATCGTGTCCAAGGCCGGCCCCCGCGTCGAGGCGAACACCCGGGCCTGGCTCGCGCACCAGCGCTTCTTCGAGCGGACCGGGCTCTCCCCGGACAACGTGTACTTCGTCCGCGAACGGGCCGACAAGGCGCCGGTCTGTCGCGAGCTCGGGGTGACCCATTTCGTCGACGACCTGCTCGAGGTGCTTTCGTACCTGGACTTCGTTCGGTATCGGTACCTGTTCACCGGCGGACTCGGCCACAACGAGCCGCCCCGGGCGGTGCCGCGATGGGCCATCCGTACGGCGAGCTGGCCCGAGCTCGTCGCCGAGCTACGGACGTCGCTGACGCCCGACCCGGGGTGGTGACCCAGGGCCGGAGCGGCGCTGGCTCAGCCGACGGTGAGCTGGTACACCTCGTCGTCGGTCAGCGCGCCCTGGAACACCTGCACGTCGTCGATGCCGCCGCGCCACCAGTCGCCGAGGAACCCATGCCACTTCGCCCGGCCGATCTGCAGCGCCCCGCTAGCGTGCCAGGCGCCGGTGTGGGCAACGATGGTGACCAATAGCCCATCGACGTACAGCTTCATCTGGCCGGCCGCCGCGTCGTACACACCGGCCACGTGGGTCCAGGTGTCCAGCACCACCGGCTGCGGCGACCTCGCCGTCACGTAGGTCTCGCTGGTCGAGTCCGTGGTCGGCATCGAGAAGCCCCAGACGTTCTCGCCCGTCATGTACTGCAACAGGAAGCCGCTGTTCACATCGCCGTCCTGGCTCACCGCGGTGTAGAGGGTGAACTCGGTCGCTCCGGTGAACCGCAGCCAGGCCGCGACGGTGAAACTCTGGTCGGTGCGCAGCACGGCAGCGGTGGTCGCGGCGTTGCACGCGCCATCCGCGGCGAGCGACCCGTCGAACCAGCCCGGGGTCCAGCCGCAACCGGCCGCGACGGTGGCCGTCCGGCCCGCGCCGGAGGAGTCGGCTGCCACCGTGCCGGAGGTCTCGTCCAGCCGCCAGTGGCCCATCTTCGCGGCCGGCGGGTGTGCCAAGGCGGCGATCGCGTCGGCCGGCAGTACCCCTTGGAAGGTTTGCACGTCGTCGATGTCACCGGGCCAGTATTCGGTCAGGAACCCGCGCCACTTGGCCCGGCCGATCTGCAGCGCGCCGGTGGCGTGCCATGGGTTCGTGTGCGCCGCTGTGTTCTGCAGCACTCCGTCCACGTAGAGGCTGAGCTGTCCGGCGACCTTGTCGTACACCCCGAGCAGGTGGGTCCACACGTTGTACCGCGGCGGGCCGAGTGACACCGCCCGGTGCACCACTTCGGCGTCATCGTCGGTGCTCACCATTTCGAAGCCCCACCGGTCGATGTCTCCCTCGTACTTCAACCGGAACCCGCTCTGCCGGACGCCGTCCTGGCTGACCGCGGTGAAGTGCGCGTAGGTACCGGTCAGCCGGACCCAGGCGGAGACGGTCAGGCTCATGTCGGTGCGCAGCACCGGCCCCACCGTACCCAGTACGCCGTTGGTGCCGTTGAACGCAGCCGCACCCCCGATGCGACCGGCGGTCCAGGAGACGCCGCCGGACGCGGTGGCGGTCTGGCCGGAGCCACCCGCATCGGACGCGGTGGTCCCGGATGTCTCATCCAGCGGCCAGGCGCCGACCGGCATGGTTACCGGTCGCACGTAGAACTGGTACCCGTAAATTGGCCCGAGGTTGCCGACTCCGTCCCGGCTGCGGACGTAGAGCGTGTTGAGCCCGTCGAAGGTGGGGGTCAGCGTGATCGTGGCGGTCTTGGGGGTACCGCTTCCGGTCACCACGGTCGCCGGTGGGTACACATTGAAGCCGTAGACGTACGCCGCGACGTCGGTGTCTCCGCTGCCCGGCGACAGCGTGAACGAACCCGAGATCCCGATCGAACCGCGGTAGACGGGATCGACACCCGGTAGCGTCTGTGGGTAGGTGGCGGACGTGACGACCGGCGGGTTCACCGGCGGGAACGGGTCCACGGTCAGCTCGCACCAGCCGGTCCAGGCGCTCACGTCGGTACCGTCCTCGGCCCGGACTCGCCAGGAGTACGTGCCGCCGACCGCGAACGCGCCGGCCGGCACCGTTGCGGTGTGGGTCGACCCGGAGACCACCTTGGTGGTCGCCTTCTCGCCGATCTTTGAGCCGCCGGTCACCCACCACTCGAACCGGGCACCGACCAACTGTCCACTGTCGACATCGGAGACCTTGGCCCGGAACGTGGGCGTGGTGGTGCCGACGACCGGCCGGCCGCTGCCGGTGGTGCAGGGCAGGCCGGGGTCGATCGACAGGGTGTTGGGCACCGACGGCACCGAGTTGTAGTCGATGATCAGCGTCGGGTTGTTCTGGAACTTCTTCCAGTAGTACGGGTCGGTCTCGCTGCTGGCCCGCAGCCCGAGGGTGAGGTCCGACCAGTTGTTCGCGGCGGCGGTGACCACGCCGGCCAGCACGTTGAAGTCGACCGTCGCATCCGGACACGAGCTGCTGTACCCCTTGGCCACGCTGAGGGTCTGCAGCTTCGCCGCCCACGACGGCTGGTTGTTCCAGGTGGTGCTGGAGCTGATCCCGCCGGTGCGCCACACCTCGACGTTGCGCGCCGAGCACGACCAGGAGTGCGTTTCGAAGGTACGGAACGTAGCCGCGATGATGTGCTTGAGCCGCACGGTCGACGTGTTCATCCGGAAGAACGACCGGTTCGTCATCCCGGTATCGGTCTCGTGGCCCACCCGGGCGATGTTCGAGCTGTTGTAGTACGAGCTGTTCGGGTATGCCTTCCAGACCGAGGTCCAGGCCAACCGGCCACCGGTCCAGCGCACGCTCGGGTCGATGAAGACCGGGTACCGGGTGGCCGGGTCGGCCAGCATCGCCTGGTCCGGTACCACGGCGAGACCGTCGGCGACCGGGGTGGCCCGCATCGACGCCCGGCGGGCGGAGGTCAGGTCCTCGCCAGAGCTGTCCCACATCATCGGGGTACCGGCGTGAAAGACGCTCGCGCCGGTGGTGTCGACCGCCTCGATGTTGCCCGCCGCATCCACCCGCTGGGTCAGCCCGACCATCTTGGTGGTGAGCCGCAGCGTGCGCAGGTCCGGGTGGCGCGCCGCCTCCTGCGTCTTGACCACGAGCACCTCGGAGAAGCCGAGCGCATCCGCGGTCACCACGAGGTCCACATCCGGCAGCACGTCGCGGTAGGTCGCGCTGTCGCCGGAGAGCACCGGCGAGGGCAGCACACCGGGCCAGCCGAGGGAGAACTCGGTGCCCTGCGAGGCGATCCGTGCCAACGGTGCCGCGCCGGTACCGCTGCTTCGGTCGCCGCCCTGGCCGTGGTCGCCGCCAGAGAACGCCATCGAGACCGTCGTCGCGACCGGCCGGACGCTGCCATCCGGCAACCGGCGCAAGGTGGTGTCCACCGGCACCCAGTTGGCGCCGCGGCGGACCCGGACCGGCAGCGCGTGCTGCTCCAGCGTGAACGTCCCGCTCGGGTTGGCATACACGTCCTGGGTCTCGGTCCGCAACGAGGTCACTGCCACCGGTACCCCAGCCTGCCTCGCCGCGGCCAACGCGGCGGCCTCGGTGGGTCGCTCGCCGGGTGGCCCGACCGGGCCGGCGGGGACGGGATCGAGCGTGGTCGCACCCGCCCGGACCGGCGGCGGCGCGGCGCTCGCCGGCAGTGTGACCTGGACCGCGACCGCGATAACGACTAGGACTACCAGGCCACGACGCATCGGTCCTCCCCGCGAGCCCCAACGCCCGACAGCGACGACCGTCACATCGAGCCGGCTCGAAGGTATTGGTGTCAATGCGCTCGGGGGCAGTATCCGTTCGGGTGATTCGCGGCGGGCAGCCGGCGCGGGTTGTCGAGCGCTGCGGTCCGGGGACACCGCCGGCGCCGCCTGCGACCTGGCGACCGCCCGGACCATCGTGGCCGGCAACCCAATCGCCGGTGCCATGGTGGAGCGGGCCGAAGCGCTGCTCGACAATGACCAGGAGCGGCTGCTCGCCACGGCAGATGCGTTTGACGCCGCCGGTTGCCGCTACCAGTCGGCGCGGACCGCGGTGCTCGCCGGCGGCGACCATGCTGCCCGCGGCGCGGCTGCGCTCGCCGATCTCGGCCTCGCCCCGATGGCCCCGCCCTGGCACCCATGATGCTTCGGTGGGTGTCTCGATCTGGCGGGTGCCGGTGTCACGGCGGCCTCTCGGGTGCCCCGATCCAGCGACCGGCCCGAAGCCTGTCTGTCCGGACTTGTGCCGCCAGGCCGTTCGGCTCTGCCCGCCGCCTGCGGCCGCGGCTAGCGTCCTGTTGCGGCCGGGTAGGACTGTGGCGACCACGCGCCAACGGCTGGGGCACGCTGCGGCTGACCACCACCGGGCGCCGCACTGGCCGGCAGCGCAGCGTCATCATCGGTTACTTCACGGATGGTCCGAACCTGGTTTCGCTGGCTATGAACGGGTGGGGTGAGGGTGAGCCGGCCTGGTGGCTCAACCTGCGGACGCACCCAGACGCGACCGTCGACCTGGTCGACGGCCGGCGGCTGGTGCGTGGCCACGCCGCAACAGGCGACGAGCGATCGCGGCTGTGGGCCCGCTGGCGCGAGATCGACCCGAACCTGGACGGCTATGCGGCGCGGCGGTCGTCCGAGACGGCGGTGGTGGTCCTGGAGCCCCGACCCGGCGCATCCGAGCCGTCCCCGATGGCTGCCGGATAGCTGATCGGCCCAAAGAATTCGAGGAAATGCACCCGCGCCGGATCTTCCAACGTTTACGGCGTTACCTTCTCGCCATGTCCACAGTGGAACGAGCGAGGAGCGATCGCGTGGGACGGGTCATCATCGGGATGGATCCGCCCAGGCTGTCGGGCCGCCATCGAAGTGGGTGCCTACCGGCGGGGTGCCGTGGGTGTGGAAGGATTCGATGGTTTTCAGCCCCCAGGCCTGTCCTTTCGCGCGCTCGGCCTGGGTCCAGGTGACGACGTCCCAGTCGGGCGCCAGCACCAGCCGGGCACCGCCGTTGCACAGCTCGATGCGGTTGCCGGCGGGCTCGTAAACGTACAGGAAGAAGGTCTGCTGGATGGCATGCTTGTGCGGGCCGGTTTCGATGTGGATGCCGTTGTCGAGGAATACGTCGGCCGCGCGCAGGATGTCCTCGCGGGTGTCGGTCGCGAAGGCAACATGGTGCAGCCGTCCTGAGCTGTCGGTCCAGTCGTTGGTGTACACAAGGTCGTAGGACTTGTCTGAGATGTGGTACCAGACGGCTGAGATGGCGCCGTTGTCCAGCTTGATCTGCTCGGTCGCCTGGGCGCCGAGGCATCCGGTGAGAAAGACGGCACAGGCCGGGACGTCGCGCGCGAGGTAGTTGACGTGGTCGATGCGGCGTACGTTGGCGCCGCGTCCAGGAAACCGGCTCGCCTGGTTCTTCAACGCCGGCTTCAGCTCGGGTGGTGCCTGGAAGCGCTCGGTCTCCCAGTACAGGCCGAACTCGTGGCCGCCCGGGTCGGTACACACGAACACCGGGCCGAGCCCCAGCTCGTCTTCGGTCCAGCCTTTGCCGAGGCCCGTGCGCTCGATCTCGGCCACCCGGCGGGCGAGCGCATGTGGTCCGGCCGCGCGCAGGTACGTGCGTCCGATGCCGGATGAGGTGCTCGCGGTGATTTTGATGGTGAACCGCTCATAGTCGTCCCAGGCGTGTAGGTACACCGAGTCGCCGCGGCGGCCGCTCTCGCTCATACCCATCAGCTCGACAAAGAACCACCGGGTCTGGTCGGGGACCGGGGTGAAAAGCTCCACCGAACCGACATGGGCCAGGTCGCGTACCCGCTCCGCGAACAACGCGTACCTCCCTCGGGTCAGCCGGCCGGGCGCGGCCAAGCCACGCCGTCGAAGAGTTTGCGGGCGGTACGCACAACCGCCACGCCGTCCTCGCCGAGCCGGGTGTCGAAGAATCCGGTCGGATGCTCCAGCCGGACCGTCCCGTCCGGCGGTACCGGATCCGCCACCTCCGCGGCGACCGAGCCGGACAGCATCACCGCGGAGGCGACGGTGACCGCACCGAGCACCCCGATCGAGGTGTGGCACCGGTGAGGGATGAAGGTGCGGGTGCACACCGTGCCGCCATCCCGAGGCGCCGCAACCAACGTCATCTTCGGTACCGTCTGGTCGGCTACGTCGCCGAGACCCATCAGCTTGCCGACCCGCAGCCGCAGCCGCTCCAGCCTTTCGCGGACCCCGGTGTCGGCTTCCAGTTCGGCGCAGCTTTCGTACCCGCTGATACCGAAAGCCTTCGCCGCGACGATGCCGACCGGCATGCCGTTGTCGATACACGTCACCGCGAGCCCGTCGACGTCGTCGTGGGCCCGTCCGGTCGGCAGCAGGCGGCCGCAGACCGAGCCCTCGGTGCCGGTGAACCGGATGGTCACCGGCGCCGCCGGGAACGGCACGCCCGAGATCAACGTACGGCCGGTGTACGCGACCCGGCCGCCGGGCGTGGCAATGGTCGCGATCGCGATCCGCCTGGTGTTGACCATCCGGATCCGTACTGTGGTGGTGTCCTGGCCCGGTGCGACGAGCCCGCGTTCGAGTGCGAACGGTGCGATGCCGGCGAGAATGTTTCCGCAGGGCTGGCCGGCCGAGACGAGCGCCCGGTCGACATGCACTTGCAGGAACAGGTAGTCCACATCGGAGTCTTCAGCGTCTGAAGTGGACACCACGGCTACCTTGCTGGTCAGCGGGTGGCCACCACCGATGCCGTCGACCTGGCGGTTGTCCGGCGAGCCGAGCAGCCGCAGCAGCAGATCGTCCCGCGCGGCCGGATCGTCCGGCAGGTCGGTGCCGAGAAAGTACGCACCCTTCGACGTGCCACCACGCATCAGCATGCACCGCACGCCAATCGGTTCGCTCATGACTCGTACTCTTCGTACCGCACGTACTCGACGCCGAGCCGGTGCAGGAGCGCGCGCAGGCCGTACCGGTCGAGCCCGAGCTGGCCCTCGGCGAACGCCGCGCGGGCCTCCTCCTCCCTGGCCGCCCTCGCGCGGCTGGCTTCCACCGCGACCGCAACATCTTCGCGCGCCACCCGCAGCACGCCGTCGTCGTCGGCCAGGATGGCGTCTCCGGGGTGGACCACGTCTCCACCCAGTGCGAGCGGTACGTTCACCGCCCCAGCCGTGCTCTTCACGGTTCCTTGGGCGCAGACATCGGTGGCCCACACCGGAAAGTCGAGGGCGTTCAGCGCGGTCACATCGCGGACGCCGGCCTGGATCACCAGACCGCGTACCCCGCGAGCGCGCAGCGAGGTCGCGAGCAGCTCGCCAAAGAGCCCGTCGTGGCATTCGGATGCCGTGGCGACCACCAGGACGTCGCCGGACCGGCACTGCTCGACCGCGGCGTGCACCATCAGGTTGTCGCCCGGCCAGCAGAGCGCGGTGACCGCGGTACCCGCGAGCCTGCTGCCCGGCCGGATCGGGCGCAGCCGACGGTCGAGCAGCCCGCGCCGGCCGATCGCCTCGTGGACCGTGGCGACTCCGTAGCCGCCGAGCACATCCACCGCATCCAGGTCGGCCCGCGGCGGACCTACCACCACGACCGTCCTCATGCCAGCGCTCCGGTGACCTGCGGGTAGACCCGCTGGAACGCTTCGGCGTACTGGATCGACCGCGCTCCACCATTGCGCACCGCCTGGACGCCGCGGCGGTAGGCCAGCTCGGTGTAGTACCGCCACAGGTGCTGCTGCGCCCGCATGCACTCCATCGCCGTGCGCTTGGTG
>DASRRF010000805.1:0-2695 GCA_035695905.1 Micromonosporaceae bacterium
TCGGGTGTGGATTCCTCATGGTCGAATCGGTGCACTGCCACGGCCTCGCTGATCAAGTCGTCATAACCCGGCTTGGCCTCGTCGGGCAATCGGGCGCGGTACTGGGCCGCCGGTACGTAAACCTCAAGCTGGCCACCGACGGCCAGCACCGCTCGCGCGAAGATCTGATCGGCACCGCTGGCCAGGCACGACATCCCGAGCAGCTCGGCGCCACGATACGTAGCCAGCTCCGCCCGGACCGCCTGGTCGATGAGGGACGCGACCTCAGGCGTGAGATCCCGGTGGCCGCTGACCGCGATCCGGATCATGTCACCGGCGGGGCAGCGCGGCGCGCATCGCATCCACCGGCGCGGGTACGCCGGTGAACAGTACGAACTGGCGTACCGCCTGGGCCAGCAGCAGGTCGAGGCCGGACACCACCCGGCAGCCCGCGGCAGCGGCGGACGCGGCGAGCGGGGTCGGCCACGGGTGGTAGAGCGCATCGAGCAGCACAGTGGACTGTCCCCAGTGGACACTGCTGGCGAGATGGTCCGCGGCTTCGGCCGGGACCGTGGAAATCACCACATCCGAGTGCAGCACCGAGCCGGCGGCCGGCCAGTCCACATGGGACAGTCGCAGGCCGAGCGCGGCGGCGACCGGCCGTAATTCGTCCACTGTGGACGGCCGCCGGGCGCAGATCGTCACGTCCGGCGGCCCCAGCTCCGACGCTGCGGCGAGCGCGGCTCTGGCCGTACCCCCGGCGCCAAGAATGCAGAAAGAGCCGGCCGCACCCACCGCGAGCAGGGCGTCGGTCATGCCGCCGGCGTCGGTGTTCTCCGCCAGCCAACCGCCGCCGGGCTGGCGTACCAATGTGTTCGCCGCACCGAGCATGGCCGGCAGGGGCGCGACCGCATCGGCCACGGCGAGCGCCGCCGCCTTGAGCGGCATGGTCAGCGACAGCCCGGCCCACCGCGGGCCGAGCCCGGCCACCAGATCGGGCAGCTCGGCCTCGGCACACTCGATCGCCGAGTACGACCAGCCCGACAGGCCGGCCGCCGCGTATCCGGCGTTGTGCAGCGCTGGGGACAGGGAGTGCGCGACCGGCTTGCCCAGCACGGCAGCTAGCACGTAAGAACCCCGTTGCGGCAGGCGATCCGCTTGTTGGCCTCGTGCTCGGCGTCGGTCACCGCGAACGCGGAGTGGCCGGCCTTGTCGATCGCCACGAAGAACATCCACTCCCCGGTCGGCGGCGCCATCGCGCCCTCCAGGGCGACCTTGCCCGGGTTGTTGATCGGCGTCGGCGGCAGGCCCTTCTTGTCGTGCGTGTTGTACGGATTGTTCGGGTTGTGCAGGTCGGCATCGGTCATCTGGGCCGAGGTCTTGGTCGGCTTTCCGGTCAGCTCGAACCAGTAGTTCACCGTGACGTCGAACTGCAGCGCGGTGTCATGCTTGTAGACGCGGTTGTACGCCACCCGGGCGATCTTGCCGATGTCCTCGGGCACGCCGGCCTCGGCCTGCGCCAGCGAGGCGACGATCAGCGCCTCGTAGGGGGCGATGCCGCCGCGCTCCGCCTCCACCCGGTGCACGAAGTTGATGCCCTCGGCCACCTTGAGGAACTGGC
This sequence comes from Micromonosporaceae bacterium, assembly GCA_035695905.1. Classification (GTDB taxonomy): domain Bacteria; phylum Actinomycetota; class Actinomycetes; order Mycobacteriales; family Micromonosporaceae; genus EFPC-2. The sequence continues at coordinate 1,601 of DASRRF010000805.1, forward strand.
CGACCATCTGCTCCAGGATCTGTGGGGCGGTCAGCCCGGGGTCGAAGTCGTACGTCGCCGGGAAGAGGAAGCCCTCGATGGACCGGGTGACCTTCTTGCCGTCGTGCCGGGTGAACCAGAACTCCGGTACCCCCAGGGCGGTCGGATCCTTCGCGGCCGCGGTGAACTGCTCGACCTTGAGGCCGGTCTCCTTGGCCAGGATCTGGTAGGTCTGGATCGCGGTCTTGCCCTCCGGGATCGTGATCTTCGAGACCACCTTGTTCTTCAGGTCGAGCAGCATGGCCAGCGCGTCCGCGGCGCGCATCTGGTGCCGCAGCTTGTAGACCCCGGCCTGGATGTTCTGGCTGCGCGGGTTGGCGTTGGCGGCTTCGACGAACGCCTTGGCGCTCTTGATCACGCCGGCCCGGTAGAGCGTGTTAGCGATCTCGGTCAGCGACTCGCCCTGTTTCACCTGAACCGTCACCTCGGTGGTGCCGGCGGAGTTGTAGTCCGGGGTGTTGAAGAATCCCTTCAGCCGGTCAAAGCCGTACCACGCGCCGCCAGCAAGCCCACCGAAGAGCAGCAGGACCAGGAAGAGCGCGAGCAGGTTGCGCCCGCGGCGGCGCTTGCGCTTCTTCTTCACGTTCCTGGCGCTACGCCGGTGCCGGCCGCGATCGGGATGCTCCTCGAACGCGATGTCGAGGTCATCGATCATGGCCTTCACCCCACCACCCCGCCCACGGCATCACGTCCGCCTCCGCTGCCCATCGAGCCAGCCCTGCAGTATCTCCACGGCAGCTGCCTGGTCGACCACCGCCCGGCGTCGCCTTCCCCGGACGCCTCGATCGGACAGCCTACGCGTCGCGACCACGGTGGACATCCGCTCGTCGGTCAACCGAACCGGCACCGGACTGACCACCTCCGCCAAGCGCTGGGCGTACGCCCTGGCCGCGGCCGCCGCCAAGCCCTCGGTGCCGGCCAGCGTCACCGGCAGCCCGACGACGACCTCGATCGCCTCTCGCTCTCGCACAATAGCGGCTATTTTCGACATATCGGAAGGGACGCTGGAGCCCGAATTGTCCCGCTGCAGCGTCTCCACCGGCGTGGCCAGGATCC
>DASRRF010000806.1:0-3179 GCA_035695905.1 Micromonosporaceae bacterium
TCGGTCGGGAGTGGTGAGTGGTCGAGGGGAACCGCATGGCGACAGCAGCAGCGCACCAGACCGCCCGCGCGGACCGCGCAGCAGAAGCGGACACGGCGGACACAACGGCGTACGAGGCAGTGTTCGACGCCGCGGTCGCCGCCGACGAGCGCATCGAGCCACGCGACTGGATGCCCGAGGCCTACCGCGCCACCCTGGTCCGGCAGATCGCCCAGCACGCGCACTCCGAGATCATCGGCATGCAGCCGGAGGGCAACTGGATCAGCCGGGCGCCGTCGCTCAAGCGCAAGGCCATCCTGCTGGCCAAGGTGCAGGACGAGGCGGGGCACGGGCTCTACCTGTACGCGGCCGCCGAGACGCTCGGCATCTCCCGCGACGAGCTCGTCGAGCTGCTGCTGACCGGCCGGCAGAAGTACAGCTCGATCTTCAACTACCCGACGCTGACCTGGGCCGACGTCGGCGCGATCGGGTGGCTGGTGGATGGTGCGGCGATCGTCAACCAGGTTCCACTGTGCCGCTGTTCGTACGGTCCGTACGCCCGGGCGATGATCCGCATCTGCAAGGAGGAGTCGTTCCACCAGCGGCAGGGGTACGAAATCCTGCACACGCTGGCGCACCGAACCCCCGCGCAGAATGCGATGGCGCAGGACTCGGTGGACCGCTGGTGGTACCCGTCGCTGGCCATGTTCGGCCCGCCGGACACCGACTCCACCCACTCGGAGCAGTCGATGGCCTGGAAAATCAAGCGATTCTCCAATGACGACCTGCGGCAGCGCTTCGTGGACATGTGCGTGGCCCAGGTCGAGGTGCTCGGCCTTTGCATCCCCGACCCTTCGTTGACCTGGAATGAGCAGCGCCAGGCGTACGACTACACCCAGCCCGACTACGACGAGCTGGTTCAGGTGATCAAGGGCGACGGGCCGTGCAACCGGGAGCGGATGGCGCACCGGCGGCGGGCGCACGACGACGGCGCCTGGGTCCGGGAGGCGGCCGCCGCCTACGCCTCTAAGGTTGGCGCATGAGCGGGGAACCCTTGTGGGAGGTGTTCATCCGGCCGCGGCGCGGGCTGTCGCACTCGCACGTCGGCAGCTTGCACGCGGCGGACGCCGAGGTGGCCCTGCGCAACGCCCGCGACGTCTACACCCGCCGGCAGGAGGGCGTGTCGATCTGGGTGGTGCCGGCCACGGCGATCACGGCCAGTTCGCCGGATGAGAAGGATGCGTTCTTCGATCCGGCCGCCGACAAGGTGTACCGGCACCCGACCTTCTACCAGGTACCCGAGGGCGTGCCGCACCTATGACGACCGTTGCCACCACCCGCGATGAGCTGCTCGCGATCGGAGATGACGCGCTGGTCGCCGCGCAACGTTTGGCTCAGTGGTGCTCGCGCGCGCCCGAGATGGAGGAGGACGTCGCGCTGGCCAACATCGCGCTCGACCAGCTCGGCGTGGCCCGCCTCGTACTGTCCATGGTGGATAATGAGGATACGCTCGCGTTCCAGCGCGACGATCGCGAGTTCCGCAACTGCCTCCTGGTCGAGCTGCCGAACGAGGACTTCGCCGTCACCATCGCGAAGCTGCTATTCCTGTCGGCCTTCCAGTTACACCGGTACGTTGCATTGTCCACCGGGCACGGTCAGCTTGCCGACATCGCGGCGAAGGCGCGCAAGGAGTCCGCGTACCACGTGGACCACGCGACACTGTGGACGATCCGGCTGGGCGATGGCACGCAGGAGTCACACCGGCGCATGCAGGATGCCGTCGACGAGCTCTGGCCGTACACTCATGAGCTTTTCGTAGGCAATGACCTGCGCGCCACCTGGCTGTCCACAGTGGAGCCTGCGTTGGCGACCGCGACGCTGCAGCGGCCGGCCGACGGCTGGGCGCCCAGCGGCGGCCGGGCCGGCCTGCACACCGAGCATCTGAGCTACCTGCTCGCCGAGATGCAGGTGCTGCACCGGGCGCATCCGGGTGCGCGATGGTGAGCCCGCGCGCGGCGGCCGCGGCCGTGGTGGATCCGGAGATCCGCGTGCTGACCATCGAGGAGCTCGGTGTGCTACGCGATGTCTCGGTGGACCCGGCCAGCGGTCGGGTCATCGTGACGATCACGCCGACCTACTCCGGTTGCCCAGCAATGGATGTGATCCGGTCCGATGTGGAGCATGCGGTGCGGGCCGCCGGCCATCCGGACGTGGTCGTCGAGACCGCACTGCGCCCGGCCTGGTCCACTGACATGATCAGCGAGTCCGGCAAGGCCAAACTGGCCGCCGCGGGCATCGCGCCGCCGGGTCCGGTTCTTTTGCAGCTAGCGCCGCGCTGCCCGCACTGTGGCTCGCCCGACACCGAGCAGCTGTCCCGCTTCGGGTCGACCGCGTGCAAGGCGCTGTGGCGTTGCCGGGCGTGCACCCAGCCCTTCGACCACATCAAAGCGCTATGACGGCTCCGGTTGGGGCGGCGCCGTTGGCCCGGCGCCGGGCGGCGTTCCACGACCTTCCGGTGGCCGCGATCGACCGGCTCGTCGACGACGCGGTCGCGCTCACCTTCGCGGTACCCGACGACCTGCGCGCCGAGTACGCGTTCGAAGCCGGACAACACCTGACCGTACGCCGGATCGACCCGCACACCGGCGAGGACGTACGCCGTTCGTACTCGATCTGCTCCACACCTGATGCGCTGTCCGACCATGGGCTGCTCCGGATCGGGGTCAAGGAGATCCCGGGTGGCGCGTTCTCCCGATGGGCCGCGCATGCGCTGCGGGTCGGCGAGACCGTTGACGTGATGCCGCCGCTCGGGCACTTCACGACGCGGTTCCTGGCCGGGCGGAGTCGGCACTACGGGGCGATCGCCGCGGGATCCGGGATCACCCCGGTGCTGTCGCTGATCGCCACCGCGTTGAGCACCGAGCCGGACAGCCGGTTCACTGTCCTGTATGGAAACCGGTACGCACGATCGGTGATGTTCGCCGAGGAGCTGGCCGATCTCAAGGACCGCTACCCGGCCCGCCTGCACGTGGTGTACGTACTGTCCCGCGAGCCGCAGGACGCCGAGCTGCTCTCCGGCCGGATCGATGCGGAGCGGCTTCGCCGGCTGCTCGATGTGCTCGTCGATCCGTCTACAGTGGACGAGTGGTTCCTTTGTGGACCGTACGCGATGGTCATGGACGCCCGCGGCGTGCTGGCCG
>DASRRF010000807.1:0-2619 GCA_035695905.1 Micromonosporaceae bacterium
GCTGACGCCCTCGTACACGATCGGTTGCAAACGGGTTCTGCTGTCCAGCAACTACTATCCCTCGCTCAGCCGGGACAACGTGGCCGTGGTCACCGACCCGATCACCGAGGTACGGCCGGCCGGCGTGGTCACCGGCGACGGCACGCTGCACGAGGTCGACACCATCATCTTCGGTACCGGCTTCCGGGTCACCGATGTGCCGATCGCCAAGGCGATCCGTGGCCGGGACGGGCGTACCCTCGCCGATGCCTGGCACGACACGATGCGGGCGTACCTCGGCATCACGGTGACCGGCTTCCCCAACCTGTTCCTGTTGCTCGGCCCGAACACCGGGCTCGGCCACAACTCGGTCGTCTTCATGATTGAGTGCCAGGTCGCGTACGTGCTGGACGCGCTGGCGCATCTCGATCGGGAACGGCTCGGCGCGGTCGAGCCGACCGCGCGGGCGCAGCAGACGTTCGTGGCCGAGGTGGACCGCCGGATGGCACCGACGGTCTGGCTGCAGGGCGGCTGCCATTCGTGGTACCTCGACGCCGGTGGGCGCAACTCCACGCTGTGGCCGGGGTACACCTGGGCTTACCGGTTGCGCACCCGCCGTTTCGACCCGGCGGCTTATGCGGGCGTCAACTCAGCGGGGGTACGGACATGAGCCGCGCGATTGCCGGCCAGACAGTGCTCGTCACCGGGGCGGCCCGGGGCATCGGGGAGCACACCGCGCGGGTCGCCGCGGGTCGCGGTGCCCGGCTCGCGCTCGTCGGCCTGGAGCCCGAACGCCTCGCGGGATTGGCCACCGAGCTCGGCCCCGAGCATGTGTGGTTCGAGTGCGACGTGACCGACCAGTCCAGCCTCGCCGCGGCGGTACGCGGCACGGTGCAGGAGTTCGGCGGGATTGACACGGTGGTGGCGAACGCCGGCGTGGCCAACCGCGGTACGGTCGCGGTCGGCGACATCGACGCGTTGGTCCGCACCGTCGAGGTCAACCTGATCGGCGTGATGCGTACGGTCGGCGCGACGATCCCGCACCTGATCGCGAGCCGCGGCTACTACCTGCTGGTCTCCTCGGCGGCGGCGTTCACCGTGCTGCCCGGGATGGCCGCGTACTGCGCGTCCAAGGCCGGTGTGGAGCAGTTCGGCAACGCGATGCGCCTGGAGCTACGGCACCGGGGCGTCGGGGTGGGTACGGCACACATGTCGTGGGTGGACACCGACATGGTCCGCGACGTGCAACACGACCTGCCGACGTTCGAGACCGCGCGGCGCCGGTTGCCCTGGCCGCTCGGCTCGATCACCTCGGTCGGCGCATGCGCCCGGGCGTTCGTGGACGGGATCGAGCGCCGCAAGCGCCGGATCTACGTGCCGCGCGCGATCGGCGTGGTGCAGGCGATGCGGTCCATCGTCATCAGCCCGCTCAGCGACGCGGTCATCGGCCGGGCCGCGCGCAACACCGTACCCGAGATGGAAAACCAGGTGCGGTCGCTGGGCCGCGCCTTCGGCGAACACAGCGTCGGGGAGAAATGATGGACGTGGTGTACGAGCGCCGCGGCAGCGGCGAGCCGCTCGTGCTGCTGCACGGCATCGGTCACCACTGGCGGGCCTGGAGCCCGGTGCTGGACCTGCTGGCGGCCGAGCACGATGTGATCGCCATCGACCTGCCCGGGTTCGGCAAGTCTCCGGTACCACCAGAAGGGCTGCCCGAGAATATGCGGCAGGTGGTTGACGCGGTGTCCCGGGTCCTCGACGACTACGGGTTGGACCGGCCGCACGTGGCCGGAAACAGCCTGGGCGGCGCGATCGCGCTGGAACTGGCCACCGCCGGCCGGGCCCGTACCGCCACCGCGCTGTCCCCGGCCGGCTTCTACAACCCAGGCGAGCTGCGCTGGACGGTGGGCGTGCTGCGGATCAGCCGGGCCGCCACGTTCCTGCCCCGGCCGGTACTGCGGGCCACGTTCAGCACCGGTCTCGGGCGGGCGATGTCGCTCGGCATGATCTTCGCGCACCCGCGCCGGTTCACCGCCGCGCAGGCGCTCGACGACGCGCTCGCGTTGCGCCGCGGGAAGGCGTTCAACAAGGTCGCCAAGGCGGCGAAGGCGTACTCGTTCCAGGGCAGTCCGACTGTTCCGGTGACCGTGGCGTGGGGCACGCGCGACCGCATCCTGCCGTACCGGCAGGCCGCGGTCGCGCGTGCCCGGCTGCCCCAGGCGCGCCACGTGGATCTGCCGGGCTGTGGCCACGTACCGATGATCGACGACCCGGAGCTGGTCGCCTCGGTGATCCTGGAGACCACGAAAGCCGTGGCATAATCAACGACATGACGTGTGCGGCGCGGCGATTTACCCGCCCCCGGAAGACCGGTGGGCGGCCAACGCCGCGCTGACGCGACTGCGACCTCGCAGGCACTGTGCGCCCCCGGTCCGGCCGGGGGCGTTTTCGTGTGTGCCTACCCCTTCTTCGTTGCTTGCGAGGTTTCCCATGAACAATCCACTTGCCCTGCGCGACCTGACCGATCCGGCCGCCGGGCCGCACGCGATCCAGCTCGTTGTCGCACACCTCGAAGCCGCGCTCAGCAAGGCGTGGAACGTGCCCGTTCGCCGCGATCCGGGGCCGCGCATCGTCTCGGTG
>DASRRF010000808.1:0-2274 GCA_035695905.1 Micromonosporaceae bacterium
CTCGGACTGGGCGTTGGTCCGGAAGAGCACGGCGATCTCCCGCGGCGGCGTACCGCGCGAGACCAGCTCCGCACAGCGGGCGGCGACCGCGGCCGCCTCGGCCGGCTCGTCGGGGTACACCCGAAGATCCGGCTCCGGACCGGACGGCCGCTGGCCGCGCAGCTCCAGCCGCAGCTTCGCCTCGTCCCCGCGGGCCTGCCGGATCACCGCGTTGGCCAGCCCGACGATCTGCGGGGTCGACCGGTAGTCCCGGACCAGCCGGACCACCACCGCGTCGCGGTGCCGGCGGGCGAAGTCGATCAGGTAGGACGAGGTGGCCCCGGTGAACGAGTAGATGGTCTGGCTCGCGTCACCCACCACGGTCAGGTCCTGCCGCCCGCCCAGCCACGCCTCCAGCAGGCGCTGCTGAACCGGGTTGACATCCTGGTACTCGTCGACGACGAAGTGCCGGTACTGCGCGAGCACCTGCTCGGCCACGTCCCGGTGCTCCTCGACGGCCCACACCCCGGCCCGCAGCAGGTCCTCGAAGTCGATCACCCCGGACGCGCGCTTGACCTGCTCGTACGCGGCGAAGACCTCGGCGACCTTGGCCGGCTCGACCGGAGGCTCGCGCTGTGCCTTGGCCGCGGCCACCGCGTACTCCCCCGGCTCGACCAGGGACGACTTGGCCCACTCGATCTCGCCGGCCAGGTCGCGGGCCGTGGTGCGATCGGCCCGCAGGCCGGACCGGGCGGCCGCGAGCGTGACCAGCCGGGCCTTGCTCTGCACCACCTCGGGCAGCTCCCGGCCCTGCAACAGCCGCGGCGCGAAGTAGCGCAGCTGCCTCAGCGCCGCCGCGTGGAACGTGCGCGCCTGCACCCCGACCACGCCGAGCGCGGCGAGCCGGGCGCGCATCTCCGCCGCGGCCCGGGCGGTGAAGGTCACCGCGAGCACGTGCCGGGCGGCGACCTCGCCGGTCAGCGCCCGGTACGCGATCCGGTGGGTGATCGCCCTGGTCTTGCCGGTGCCCGCGCCGGCGAGGATGCAGACCGGGCCGGCCGGCGCGGTGACCGCGGTGCGTTGCTCAGGATCCAGTCCGGCCAGCACGCTGTCGACATCCACGCCCGCATCATCGCAGCCCCCTCCGACAACCCTCGCCAACCGCCCCGGCATGACCGGCGGCCACACGGTGTTGCATAACCTGTCGGGTAGGCGACACCTGCGCGGGAGGAACAACTCGATGGTCACGATGTACTCGACGATCTGGTGCGGATACTGTCACCGGCTCAAGGCCCAACTGGACCGCGAGGGCATCGGCATCGAGGTGGTGGATATCGAGCACGATCCACGCGCCGCGGACTTCGTGATGAGCGTCAACGACGGGAACCAGATCGTGCCGACGGTCCGCTTCCAGGACGGCTCCGCGCTAACCAACCCGACCATCCTCGAGGTCAAGCAGCGCCTCGCCGAGCTGGCCGGCGCCGCCTGATGCCGCAGCGGCGACCAGCCGCCGGCCGGTCCAGAGATAACCGGCCACGGCGACCAGCGTGACACCCATCGCGGCCAGCAGCAGCCGGTAGTCCACCACCGTCACGAGGACCGCGCCGATCGCGATCGATGCCGCCTGAGGGCCGCTGATCAGGGCATCCGCGGTTGCCGATACCCGTCCGATCAACTCCGCCGGGGTGAGCCGCTGCAGCAGGGTCTGGAATCCCACGGTCGCGATCGGAAGGCCGACCCCGGCGACCCCCATCGCGGCGATCCCGAGCGGCAGGTTCGGGTGGGAGAAACCCAAACACCCAAGCCCGAATCCGAGTACGCCGAGAGCCAGCGCAACTAGCTCACCCACCGCCCGCACCACCCGGGCGGCGAGCAGCCCACCGAGCACCCCACCGGTGCCCTGCACCGCGGCGAGCACACCGACGAACCCGGGTGGCCGGTGCAGTCCCCGGTCCACGTACGCGAAGATCAACGATTCGAGGAAGCCCAGCACGAGTAGGGCCAACGCGACCCCGACGACGGCCCGGCGCAGCGCCGGCAGGCCGACCACGTGCCGCAGTCCGGCGCCCACCTCGGCGAGCCAGCGCAGCTCGGCCCGCGGCGGCCGGGCCTCGCGGACCCGCAGCGCGGCGATCGTGGCGGCCGCGACGAGCAGCCCGGTCATCGCCACCACGGCGACCGCCCAACCGCCGACGACCGTGTAGAGCGCCGCGCCGAGCAGCGGGCCGATCAACCGGAGCGCCTGCCGGACCGTCTGCAGCGCGCCGTTCGCGTCCGCGAGCAGCTCCTCCGGCA
>DASRRF010000809.1:0-4442 GCA_035695905.1 Micromonosporaceae bacterium
GCCCTGCAGCAACTTGGCCTGCGCGGCGTGCTGCCGGGCCTGGACCACCGGCAGGCTCACCGGGAGCCCGGCGGACCGGACGTACGCCCGCTCGATCAGCTCATCGGAGCTGCGGCTGGCCAGCCGGGACTCCATGGTCGCCCGCCGGGACAACGCCTCCACCATGCTCTGCGTGTCACCGCACTGCTCCGCGGCCGACTCGGCGCGCTTCAGTTCGCGCAGCGCCTCCTCGAGGTCACCGTCCCAGTAGATCTTCATGGCCCGGAACAGGTGGATCGGCGCGAGCAGGGTGAGATCGTCGCCGGCGTCCGCGAGCGCCTCGTCCAGCAGCGGGCCGACCCCGGACTGGTCCTGCTCGGCGAGGTCCACCAGCAGCAGCCGGGCGCGTACCCGGGTGGCCGGCTCGTCGGCGTCGCGGATGGCCGCGGTGGCGTACGCCGTGGCCGCGTCGGGCAGGCCGGCGGCGTACGCGTGCCGGGCCGCCTCCAGCCGGCGCGCCGCGGCGAGCCCGGGCGCGTCCGGGAAGGTGCGGTCGGCGGCCAGCCGGGCCAGCTCCGCGGCGGCGTCCGGGGCACCCCGCTGCCGGGCCACCGACGCGGCATCGCTGAGCGCGGCGGCCAGTGCCCCGTCCGGGCTCGGCCGGGCCAGGGCGAGATGCCGGGCCCGCTCCACCGGGTCGTCGGTCGCCTCGGCCAGCTGCTCGTGCACCGCCCGGCGGGCCGTCGGCGCGGCGTCGCCGTACACCATCTCGCGCAGCAGCGGGTGGGTGAAACGGACCGCGCCACCGGCGTCCACCACCACGACACCGGCCTGCTCGGCCGCGGCCACCCCACCGGCCAGCCCGCCGGCGCCGGGGATCGCGTCGGCCAGGGCGTGCCCGAGCCGGGCCACCAGCGCCTGGGTCGGCCGCGGCGCGGCGGCGACCACGAGCAGCGCCGCCGCGCTGGAGTCGGGCAGCGCGGCGAGCCGGGCGGAGAGCAGCTGGCGCAGCCGGCCCGGCACCGGCAGCGGATCGAGCGCGGCGGCCGGCGCCTCCGGCCGGGTGAGTACCCGGCCGAGCTCGACGGCGTAGAGCGGGTTCCCGCCGCTGGCCGCGCTCGCCCGGGCCAGCGCGGACAGTGGCAGCGCGTCGCGGAACCGGGCGCGTAGCAGCTCGGCCACGTCACCCGGGGTCATCGGCGGCAGCGCGTGCTCGGTACACGGCTCGGGGCACAGCGCGCGCCTGGTTGGGTGCTCGCTGCGGCCGCCGACCAGCCCCGGCACCCGCTCGGCCGCGAGTACCCGGACGGCACCGCCGTCCAGCCGCCGGGCGACGAAGCTCAGTACGCCCGCGCTCGGCTCGTCGACCCACTGGATGTCGTCGAGCACGACAAGGACGGGCGAGCGCGCGGCCAACAAACGAAGCACCTCGAGTACGGCCAGCCGGACCGCGAGCTGGTCGTGCGGCGCAGCCGGCGCCGCGCTGCGCAACAGCGCGGCATCCAGCGCGGCCCGCAACTGGGCCGGCAGCGCCGGACCGACCTCGGTGATCGCCGCGCCGAACAGGTCGACCAGAGCCAGGTAGGGCAGCTCGGCCTCGGCCTCCGCGGCAGCCGCCCGCAGCACCCGGCAGTCCGCGGCCGCCGCCCGGGCGACCGCGTCCAGCACGGTCGACTTGCCGATCCCCGCGGGTCCGTACACGAGGACGCTGCCGCCCGCGTTCAACCCCGTACGGACGGCTTCGACCGCGCCCTGGCGGCCGATGGGAGACGGCCACGGACCTACACCCACGGTGGAAGTCTGCCTGCTCCGGTCGCATCCCGCGACGGTCGTTCGGGCGGATCCGCGAGCTTGCGAGCGGATTAGGCCGGTCTGGTCGCGAGCTTGCGAGCGGAATGAGGCAGTCTGGTCGCGAGCTTGCGAGCGGATTGGGGCGGTCTGGTCGCGAGCTTGGTCGCTCCGGCCGGTGATACGGATCACCCCTTGACCCGCACGCCACCCTTCCACACGCCGGAGATCCGGGCTGGATCGGCGAGCACCGCGAGGTCCGCGAGCGGATCGGCGTCCAAGGCCAGTACGTCCGCGTCGAAGGACTCGACCAGCCGGCCGGAGCGCGGACCCTGCGGCCCGAGGGTGTCCGGCCCGTTCGCGGTGGCCGCCTCGATCGCCTCCAGCGCGGAGAATCCGACCTCGGCCAGCAACGGCAGCTCGCGCCCGTTGCGCCCCCACGATGCTGGCAGGTCGGTGCCGGTCAGCGCGATGTCCGTACCCATCGCGACGGTGACGCCGGCCTGCCGGGCCAGGGCCACCGCCTGCGCGTGCCGGTCCGCGATCGCTTCCAGCTTCGCCATCGCGAACGGCGGAGCCGCCCGGCTGTCCACGATCTCGCGCACGATCGTGCGGGTGGTGACCAGGATCGCGCCGGTCTCCTTCATCGCCGCGGCGGCCTCGTCGTCCAGGAACGTACCGTGCTCGATCGTGCGTACCCCGGCCTCCAGCGCGGCCATCATGCCCGGCTTGCCGTGGCAGTGCGCGGCGACCACCCGGTCGGCCATCCCGGCCACCTCGACGATCGCGCGCAGCTCGGCCCCGGTGAACTGCTGATGAATCGGATGGTCCACTTCGGACAGTACGCCGCCGGAGGCACAGATCTTGATCACCTTGGCGTCCTTGCGCAGCTGCTCCCGGGCGGCTCGCGCGCACTCCGCCGGCCCGTCGGCCAACCGCAGCTCGCCGCCGGCCGCGCCGAACTCGTTCACCCACTGCAGCGGATAGCTGTGCAGGTCACCGTGGCCGCCGGTGGTGGAAAGGATCGCGCCGGCCCCGTACACCGACGGTCCGGTCAGCGTGCCCTCGGCCAGGCCGCGCGCGAGGTACACACCGAGCCCGCCGACCTCGCGGACCGAGGTGATTCCGGCGTCCAGCGCGGCGCGCAGGTCGGTCACCGCCCGGGCGGCGCGCAGTGCCATCGGCTCCTGCGGCAGCTTGCCGAGCTCGAACGACCGTACGCCGATGAAGTGCCCGTGGCACTCCCACATCCCCGGCATGACGGCTCGGGTACGTACCACCGTGGCGTCCGGGGTCTGCGGCGCGTCCGCGGCCGGTCCGGCGTACGCGATGGTCGGGCCGTCCAGGATGACGACGGCGTTCTCGGTCGGCTGGCCACGCCCCGGGATCAGTACGTCGGCCTCGATGCGGATTGACATGGCGATCAGCTAACCGGAAGCTGTCTGCCGGCGCCAGTCCGGGATGTTCAGATCTGAGGCGCAACGACTGCGATGGCGTCTACCGAGATTCGCCTGCCGCCGGCGAGGCCGACGATGGCGGCCGAGCGCGCGGGTGGATCGGTGGGGAAGGTCTCGGCGTAAATCTTGTTGACGACCGGGAGGTCTTGGACGTCGGCGTAGAAGACGGTCGTCCGTACCACGTGCGCGAGGTCTGAGCCGGACGCGGAGAGCGCACGCGCCAGGTTGGCGAATGCCTGACGGCACTCGGCCTCGAAGCCTCCCTCCGGAACCGTGCCCGTCGCCGGGTCCACGCCCGCCTGCGCGGACAGGAAGAGCAGGTTGTCAACGCGTACGACGGGCGAGTAAGGCCCGAGAGCGGGCGGAAGGTCGGCTCCGGTGACAACTTCGTGGGTCATGTGGGTGAGATCTCCGTTCCGTGAACACGCCTCATTAGCTGCCGGCCATTGTCGCCGCGCGCTCGTCGAGCTGTTTGGCGAACGAGGGCATCCGCGGCCCGAGTGTGGCGAGGCAGCGGCGCAGGTCGCGGACCGCCTGCCCGGCCCGGGCGGACTTGACCCCGGCCATCGCGTCAAGGGATCTCGACCAGCTCTTGCAAGCCTCCGCGACGTGGCAGCGGGCGAACTGAACGTCCGCGAGGTTCGCCAGGGTGAGCGCATGGATGCGCCGATGCCCGACCCCATCGCGGGTGACGGTGGAGCGTCGGAACTGACGCTCGGCTTCGGCAAGGTCGCCGAGGTCGCGCAGCGCCTGGGCGGTTTGGTTGGCCAGCGACGGCTCGCCAAACCCCATGCGATGGATCCAGATCGGTTCGGTTTCCCACTCGACCCGCCCAAGTAGGCGTTCGGCCTCCTGCAGGGTCCGCGTCGTCTTCGTGGTCTGACGCTGAGCGGCGTGGCCGCGGGCCTTCACGACAGTGAGTAGGGCGTTTGCCCCGGGTGTGGCGTTTCTTCGTGACCACTCCAGGGCGGATTCGGCGAGTCGCAGGCATGCCTGACCATGGCCGAGGTCGACGGCCTGGTGCGCCATTGCGCGCAGGATGAATCCGGCGAGCGGACCATCGTCCGCCTCGTTGGCCAGCCCGAGCGCCTTCAGGTAATAGCGCTGGGCGAGGCCCATCTCCGCACAGTCGAACGTCTTCCATCCAGCCAGGTAGGTCAGCTCGGCCGCGGCGCTGAACATGGCCCGCCGGTCCTCATCCGAGGTGAACCTGCTGCG
>DASRRF010000810.1:0-4538 GCA_035695905.1 Micromonosporaceae bacterium
GCGGTCGGCGTACCGCTGCTCGATGTGCGCGACGATCGCCGCGTCCAGGTCGAGGCCGCCGATGTCGTCGCGGCCGTCGACGGCGAGCACGTCGAATCCCGAGGAGGTACGAGCAACCACGCTGGCGTCGAACGTGCCCGCGCCGAAGTCGTGCACCACCACGACCGACCCGATCGGCACCTCCCGGCCCAGTACCTGGGCGAAGTAGGTGGCCGCCGCGACCGGCTCGGCCACCAGCCTGACCTCCGGAACCCCGAGGCTGCCGGCGGCCTCGACGAGTACGGACCGGCGGGTGGCCCCCCACGAGGCCGGGCAGGTCAACGTCACGCTCGGCTGGGCGCCGCCGACCGTACGCCGCCACTCGTCGACGACCCGGCCCAGCACCGCGGCGATCGCGTCCACCACCGCGACCTCGCGCTCGCCGAGCAGCAGCGTGCCGTCGTCGATGCGGCGCTTCGGGTTCGGCTCGAACCGCGCCGGGTCCAGCCGCGAACTGGACACCGCGTCCGACCCGACCAGGATGGTCCCGCCCGGTTCGGCGTACACCGCGGAGGGCAGCAGCGGCGATCCGTCGAAGATCAGGCTGCGCGCGCGGCCGTCCGGCGTACGCACCACGGCGACCGTATTCGACGTGCCGAAGTCGATGCCGAGCTGGTATCCGTCGGCGGGCATGGCGACGAGTGTACGCGTCACGCACCGGCCGAAAGCCGCCCGTCAGCGGCCGGTGAAGCCAGGTGTCCGCTTCTCGACGAACGCGGTCATGCCCTCCCGCTTGTCCTCGGTGGCGAACAGCCCGGCGAACAGCTGGCTCTCCCAGGCCAGGCCGGCGGCGAGGTCCCGGTCCAGGCCGCCATCCACCGCCAGCTTTGCCGCGCGCAAGGCTTGGGCCGGCCCCTTCGTGTACGGGGTAACCAGCTCGACCGCGGCCTGGTACACGTCCTCGGCGGGGACCACCCGGTCCACCAGCCCGATCCGCAGCGCCTCGTCGGCGTCGACCATCCGGCCGGAGAAGACGATGTCCTTGGCCCGCGCCGGTCCGATCAACCGCGCCAGCCGCTGGGTACCGCCGGCACCCGGGATGATGCCGAGCTTGATTTCCGGCTGGCCCAGCTTCGCGTCCGCCGCGGCAACCCGCCAATCGCAGGCCAGCGCGAGCTCGCAGCCGCCGCCGAGGGCGTACCCGGTGATCGCGGCCACCACCGGCTTCGGGATCCGGGCGATCGCGTCGAACGCGCTGGACAGTCCACCCGCGCGGGCCGCCATGTCCACATAGGACATATCGGCCATCTCCTTGATGTCCGCACCCGCGGCGAAGACCTTCTCCCCGCCGTACACGATGACAGCCCGGACCTCGACCTCGGCGGCGACCGCGTGTGCCGCGGCGCGCAACTCCTCCTGCACTTGGCTGTTGAGCGCGTTCATCGGCGGCCGGTCGAGCCGGATCGTGCCGATGCCACCGCCGGTCTCCAGGCGTACGAACTCTCCCACCGTCATGGGCGGAGCCTACTTGGCACAGTCATCTACGCTCAGTAGCGGGTGAGACACTGAGATGACCACGTACTACCGTGACAACCGGCTGCACATCACCTCGACGGAGATCCGGGTCGACGGCCGGCGGTTCGCCCTCGCTGAGCTGACGTACGTGTGGCACGGGCGGGGCGTACCCGATCCCCGGCTGGTTTCCCGGCGGACCGGCCGCGTGCTGCTGCTGCTCGCCGGCGCCGTACTCGCGATCGGCTGCGCGGTGAAGACGCCGGCCCTGCTGCGGATGGAGACCGGCATCCCGTCGCTGACCGCGCGGATCCTGCTCACCGCGGCCGGCTCGTTCGCGCTGGTCGCGGTCGGCTGGCCGCTGGTTGAGCTGGTGTTGGTCGGCATGGATCACGTGCACCTGCACGGGGTGGCCATGCACGAGATCCGCGCGCACTGGCGCGGCGAGGAGGTCCTGCTGCTGCGTACCCCCGACTCGCTGCTGTTCGGACGGGTGTATCGCGCGCTGGAGCGCGCCTTGGAGCAGCAATCCGATTAGCGTGGTGGGTGTGCTCACCTACTACGCGGACGACAGGGTGCAGGTGACGTCGCTGGCCATCGCGGTCGACGGGCACAGCTATGCGCTCGGCGAGCTGGCCACCGTGTGGCACCGGCGGAGCGGGCGGGACCGGCGCGGGACGACCCGCCGCGTCGCCCTGATGGCCGCGCCGCTGGCCCCGGTGTGCGCCGCGATCGGGGTGACCGCGCTCGGCCTGCGGCACGCGGACAGCCCGGTGGTCCGGGTGGCCCTACTGGTCATCGCCGGGCTGCTGCTGCTCGGTACGGTGCCGCTGCTGGATCTGACCCTCGGTCAGGTGGAGCGCGGATACGACCGGGGTAGCCGGGTGCACGAGATCTGGGCCCGCTGGCGGGGCAGCGAAGTGCTGCTGGTCCGTACCGACGACCGGACCCGGTTCGGCCGGATCTACCGCGCCCTGCAACGCGCCCTGGAGGCCCCGACGCGGTGAGCACGCTTGCCGAGCGGATACGGCTGGCCCGCCGGCGCGGGTTCGTCGGCCGTACGGACGAACTCGAGCTGTTCGGCCGGACGCTGCGGACCAGCCCGCCGGAGTTCAGCGTGCTGCACGTACACGGCCCCGGTGGGATCGGCAAGACCGCGTTGTTGGGCATGTTCGCCGAGTTGGCGACGGATGCCGGGCGCCGCACGCTGCGGCTGGACGCCCGATCCCTGGAACCGTCCCCGCCGGGCATCCAGGACGCGGTCGGCGAGCCGGCGACCGGCCAGGTGATCCTGCTCGACACGTACGAACGGCTGGCTCCGCTGGATGACTGGCTGCGCGAGTCCTTCCTGCCCGCCCTGCCGCAGGACGCCGTGGTGGTGATCGCCGGGCGGAACCCGCCGACACCGGGCTGGCTCGCCGATCCGGGCTGGCAGGAGCTGCTGCGGGTGCTGTCGCTGCGCAACCTGCCGCCGGCGGAGAGTCGCGGCTACCTCGCCGCCCGCGGGGTACCCGCGGCACACCAGGAGGGGGTGGTCGCGTTCACCCACGGGCATCCGCTCGCCCTGGCCCTCGTGGCCGACGTGCTGACCCAGGCCGGCGGGTTGGCCGCGTTCCGGCCGGAGCAGGAGCCGGATGTCGTACGGGTACTGCTCGAACGCTTCGTCGACCAGGTACCCAGCGCCCGGCACCGGGCCGCGCTGGAGGCGTGCGCACACGTGCGGGTCACCACCGAGGAGCTGCTGGCCGACGCGCTCGGCGGTGCCGATGCACCGGTGCTGTTCACCTGGCTGCGCGGGCTGTCCTTCATCGAGCACGGGCCGCACGGGGTTTACCCGCACGACCTGGCGCGCGAGGTGCTCGACGCCGACCTCCGGTGGCGTAACCCGCGGGCGTACCGCCGCCTGCATTCCGCCGCGCGGGCCGCCACACTGCGGCGCATCCAGGGCAGTCACGGCTTCGAGCAGCAGCAGGCCCTGTTCGACTTCCTCTTCATTCGCCGCAACAACCCGGTCGTCGGGCCCCACCACCCGTGGGAGGCGCTCGGCCGCGCCTACGCGGAGCCGGCCACGGACCGCGACCTGACGGCCATCCTGGCCATGGTGCGGCGGCACGAGGGCACCGACTCCACAACCGTCGCTTCGCACTGGTACGCACACCAGCCGGCCGCTTTCACCGCGTTCCGGGGTATCGACGACGACCTGATCGGGTTCGAGGCGACGCTGTCGCTGCACGAGGCGGACCCGGCGCAGATCGGCGCGGATCCGGCGGCCGTGGCGGCGGTCGACTTCGCCCGGCGGCACGCCCCGCTGCGCCCGGGTGACCGCATGATCCACCACCGCTTCTTCCTCAGCGCCGAGGCGTACCAGTCCGCGTCGTCGGCCACCAACCTGTTCGCGATGACCGCGTGCCGGCACTGGCTCACCACACCGTCGCTGGCGTGGAGCTTCCTGGCCGTGGCGGATCCGGACTACTGGGAGCGGCTGTTCCTGGACCTGAACTTCCGGCGTTGCCCGGACGCCGAGTTCACCGTTGGTGGGCGGCGATACGCGGTGTTCGGGCACGACTGGCGGGCCGAACCGGCGTCGGCCTGGTACGAGGCGATGGGCCGGCGCGAGCTGGACCCACCGGCGAGCGAGCCGGCCGGTGCGCCGCCGGGGCCGCCGCTGGTCGTCCTCTCCGAGCCCGAGTTCCGTACCGCGGTACGGCGCGCGCTGCGCGACTACACCCGCCCGGACGCACTCGCCGGGAACCCGTTGCTCCGTTCCAGGGTGGTCGTCGAGGGACCGGCACCGTCCAATGTAGACAGTCTGCGGGTGTTGTTGCGCGAAGCGGCCGAGGCGCTGCGCGCGAACCCCCGGGACGACAAGCTCTACCGCGCGGTGCACCGTACGTACCTGGAGCCGGCCGCCAGCCAGGAGCTCGCCGCGGAGCGCCTCGGGTTGCCGTTCAGCACGTACCGCGCGCACCTCAGCGCCGGCCTCCAGCGGATCACCGCCTGGCTGTGGCGCCGCGAGCTCGGCGGTGCTCCGCCGACGGAAAGCTAGC